>JAYQOZ010000070.1:0-9091 GCA_038145035.1 Gemmatimonadaceae bacterium
GCGGAGTACCGCGCGCTCGTCGAGACCGCCGCTGCCGAGCAGGCCGAGCGCCGCACGGCGATGAAGAACGCCACCGACAACGCCGGCGAGATGCTCACGCTCCTCCGTCGCACCTATAACCGCGCCCGTCAGGCGCAGATCACGCAGGAGATCGCCGAGATCGTCGGCGGTGCCGCTGCGCTCCAGGGCTGACCACTTATGACTACCGCTACCATCACCGGCAAGATCGTCCAGGTCATCGGACCCGTCATCGACGTCGAGTTCGAGGCCGAACAGCTGCCCGAGCTGTACAACGCCCTCGAGGTCAAGGGCACCACGGATGCCGGCCAGGCCGTGCGCGTGGTCGCCGAGGTGCAGCAGCACATCGGCCGCAACCAGGTGCGCGCCGTCGCCATGAGCTCCACTGACGGCATCACGCGCGGCATGGACGCCGTCGACACCGGCAGCGCGATCACCGTACCGGTGGGCGAGGCCGCCCTCGGTCGCATCCTGAACGTGCTCGGCGAGCCCGTGGACATGGGCGCCGCGATCCCGGCCTCGGTCGAGCGCTGGCCGATCCACCGCAAGCGCCCCGACTTCGTGAACCTCGAGCCCAAGACCGAGATCTTCGAGACGGGCATCAAGGTCGTGGACCTCATCGCCCCCTTCGTGAAGGGCGGCAAGATCGGGCTCTTCGGCGGCGCCGGCGTGGGCAAGACGGTGGTCATCCAGGAGCTCATCAACAACGTCGCGAAGGCGCACGGCGGCAAGTCCGTGTTCTGCGGCGTGGGCGAGCGCACCCGCGAGGGCAACGACCTCTACCTCGAGTTCAAGGAAGCGAACATCCTCGACAAGGTCGCCCTGATCTACGGCCAGATGAACGAGCCGCCGGGCGCCCGCCTCCGCGTGGGCCTCGCCGGCCTGACGGTGGCCGAGTACTTCCGTGACAAGGAAAACGCGGACGTGCTGGTGTTCATCGACAACATCTTCCGCTTCACGCAGGCCGGTTCCGAGGTCTCCGCGCTGCTCGGCCGCATGCCCAGCGCCGTGGGCTACCAGCCGACGCTGGCCACGGAGATGGGCGAGCTGCAGGAGCGCATCACCTCGACGCGCAACGGCTCGATCACCTCGGTGCAGGCCATCTACGTGCCTGCCGACGACATCACCGACCCGGCGCCGGCCACGGCCTTTGCCCACCTCGACGCCACGGTCGTGCTCTCGCGCGCCATCACCGAGCTGGGCATCTACCCCGCCGTGGACCCGCTCGCGTCGGGCTCGCGCATCCTGGACCCGCAGTTCGTCGGCGAGCGCCACTACAAGGCGGCCACCGCGGTGCAGCGGATCCTGCAGCGCTACAAGGAGCTTCAGGACATCATCGCCATCCTGGGCATGGACGAGCTCTCGGAAGACGACAAGAAGATCGTCGGCCGCGCCCGCCGCATCCAGCGCTTCATGTCGCAGCCCTTCGCGGTGGCCGAGCAGTTCACGGGCCGCCCGGGCAAGTTCGTGAAGCTCGAGGAGACCATCAGCTCCTTCGAGCGCCTCGTCGCCGGCGAGTTCGATCACCTGCCGGAGCAGGCCTTCTTCATGGCTGGCGGCATTGACGACGTGGTCGAGAACGCCAAGGCGATGCAGGGCTGATGCTGACGATCTCGGTCATCTCGCCCGAGGCCACCCTGTTCGAGGGCCAGGCGTCGTCCCTGACGGCGCCGGCCTTCGACGGCGAGGTGGGCATCCTCGAGAACCACGCCCCGATGGTGACCACGCTGGGCAAGGGCACGCTCACCGTCGGCAACGGCAGCGCGCGCTTTGCCGTCGAGGGCGGGTTCCTGCAGGTGGTGGACAACGTCGTCCGCGTCGTGACGGAGCAGGCGTCGAAGCTCTGATCCGTCCGGGATCGTGATGTCGCGGGGCACGGGGCCAACCCTGCGGTCTCACATGAAACGGGAACAGAAACCCCGCCCCCGGTTTACGCGTCTAGGATTCGGTGCGCCGCGGATGGCGCCCGACCTCCACCAAACACCCGATTCGAGACCCATGCGCAAGCTCTCGCTGGTCGTTGCTGCCGTGCTCGCCGTCCCCGCCGCCCTCGAGGCGCAGGCGTCGAACTATCCGTCGTTCCAGCCCACGCGCGTCGTGGAGCGGGAGTACAACTTCGGGCTCGCCGACTTCGACGGCGGCACCGCGCTCATCGCCCAGTGGCGTGAGGGTCTCGGGAATCCCCGGATCCAGTTCACCGCCGACGCGGGCATCGCCGACAACGACGGCAACGGGGGCAGCGGGCTGATCATCGGCGGGTCGCTGCACTACCAGCTCACGCAGGCCTCGCAGGACATGCCGTTCGACATGGTACTCGGCGGCGGGCTCGGCCTCACCGTCTTCGACAACGTCAGCATCATGCGGCTCCCCGTCGGCGTGGCCATCGGCCACCGCTTTCCGCTCGAGGGGAACTTCGCCATTTCGCCGTTCGTGCACCCGCGGCTCTCGTATGACCGCACCTCGGTCGAAATCGCCGGCACGTCGGCCTCGAGCAGCGACACCAACATCGACCTCGACATCGGCGCGAGCTTCGAGCTGAATCCGCAGATGCAGATCCGCCTTGCCGCGACGCTTGGCGACGGCAACGCGGTCGGCTTCTCCTTCGCCTGGCTGCCGCGCGGCCTGCGCTAGCTAGCCGGTGCGGGGCAGCAGCCCCTCGATCAGCGCGACGCTGGCCTCGGAGGCCCCGAGGCCGGCCCGGACCATCGCCAGCGCCGCATCGCCCGCCCGGTCGCGCGTGTCCGCCTCTGTGAAGAGGATGCGAATCGCGCGCAGCAGGTGGGCGACGTCGCGGACGGGCTCGCCGCCGCGGCAATCGTGGAGCAGTCGCGCGTCCCTGCTGCCGTGATGGCGGGGCCCGAAGAGCACCGGCGTGCCGAAGGCCGCGGGCTCCAGTACCGAATGCAGGCCCGCCGCATGGAAGCCGCCGCCGACATAGGCCGCGTCGGCCAGCGCGTACAGCTCGCCGAGTACGCCGACGCGGTCCACCAGCACGACGTCGGTATCGGGGCGCGCCGTGTCGAGCCGGGCGAGGCGGAGGCCCGATTCGATCGCCCAGCGCTCGATGGGCGCGCAGTGCGCCGGCGTCGGCTCGTGCGGCGCGATGATGAGCCGCGCCTCGGGCACGGCGACCCGTAGCGCGCGCCACGCCGGTAGCAACACGCGCTCATCGGCGGGCCAGGTGGAACCGGCCACGAGCGTCGGGCGCAGGCTGCGGAGCTTGGACAGCGGTCCGGCATCGCGCCCCGCGGTCGCCGCCCGTGTGAGCACCTGGTCGTAGCGTGTGTCGCCGGTGATGGTGATGCGCTGTGGGTCCACGCCGACCGCGGCGAGGCGGTCCGCGTCCGCGGGGTCGATGGCGCCGACCCGATGCATGGCCGCATAGGCATCGCGTGTGAGGGCGCGAGCCAGCGGCCCCCGTCGCCCCGAGCGCTCCTGCATGGTGGCCGAGACGATTGCCAGCGGAACGCCGGCGGCGGCGGCGGCCTCCGTGAGCACGGGCCACACATCCAGCTTGGAGAAGACCAGGGCCGAGGGGCGCAGCGCGGCCAGCAGCGCCTCCGCGTGCCGGCGCCGGTCGAAGGGCAGGTACCCCCGCAGGTCCACGTCGAGCGGGTCCGCGAAGCGCTCGGCGCTCGGCGAGAAGAACGTGTAGGCCAGCTGCCAGTCCGGGTGCCGGCGGCGGAGCTGCTCCAGCACCGGACGCGCCTGCAGTCCCTCGCCCACCGAGGGGGCGTGCATCCAGACCAGCGGTCGCGCGGGATCGCGATGCTGCCGGCCCCAGGCCACGAGATGCGCGACGGCACTGCGCCGCGCCCGGAGGCTGCGGGCGACCTTGCCCTCGCCGGGCAAGGGCAGCTGGGCAAGCGCGTCAGCCGCTCGGGCGGCGCCGGCGTACGGCCGGCGGCGCAGTGGGGGCACGGGCCGCCGGGCGGCTAGCGGGCGGCGGTCGGAGACTGCGCGGCAATCGCCGCATCGATGGCGGCAGCGAAGGCCTCGAAGGGCTGCGCCCCGATGATCGCCTGGTTGCCGACGAGGAACGTCGGCGTGGAGCCGACGCCGATGCGCACGCTGCGGCGGTAGTCCGTCTCGATCAGCGGCCTGAGCGTGCCCTCGGCGATGCAGCCCCGCAGCCGCGGCATGTCGAGGCGCAGGGCGGTGCCGAGGGAATCGAAGTAGGCCACGGCGTCGCGACGGCGCTTCCAGAGGGCCTGCGTCTCGAAGAGCTTGTCGGCGGCGGGCCAGAAGCCGCCCTGCTCGGCGGCGCACATGGCGAACTCGTGGGCCGGTTGGGCGTTCGGGTGCGTGTTCAGCGGAAAGTTCAGGTACGCCACGCGGATCTTGCCGGTGCGGACGTAGGCGGCGTCGAGTCGCGGGGCCGTCTCGTCGTGCCAGCGCTTGCAGAAGGGGCACTCGAAGTCGGAGATGACCACGAGCCAGACGGGGGCCTGCACGCTGCCCTTGATGCGGCCCAGGTCGGCCCGGGCCAGGAGGGCTTCACGGGCGGAATCGGCGGGGCTCTGCCGGGCCGCGGCTGCCGGGGCCTCGGCCGTGGGGGCCTGGCGGGACTCCGCTTCGGCCGGACCGCAGGCCGTAAGGGCGAGGAGGACGGCCGCCAGGACGGAGGCCGGCGGGACGCGGCGGAGAGGCGCACTATCCATATAAGGAAAGGATAGCCGGGCCGGGGGCGGCTGGGAACGGGCTGAGGCGGGTTTGTGACGGCGCCGCCCAGGAATGGGTACTCGGTGATAGAATCCGAGGGGTCCGTGTGATGGGGCGCACACTCTGGGCTGGCCTGCGGGACCGGGTTTGCCGGGTGCCGTGCTCGGAAGGGCTTGTGGGGGCTTGGGTTGCGCCCCCGCCATATAAAGGTTACCCTAACACGCCTTCGGTTCGCCCCTCCTGCGGAGGGGATGTTGGTGTTATGCCCGTGTTTCGCCCCCAGCGATCACGGATTTATCGCTGGGAGACGACGCGTGGCGACGCGTGCTCGTCGGTCGGAAACCCCCTTCACGAGGTATGCACATGCTGGAACGAGTCGGGATTCGGAGGCTCAGCGCCTCCGTCCTCGCAGTGCTCCTCTCGTTCGCATCAGCCGAGATTGCTTCCGCGCAGAACGCGGCAACGATCACGGGTTCTGTGACGAACGAGGCCGGGCAGCCCCTCTTTGGCGCTGGCGTCGGTATTGAGGCGCTGGCCATCCAGGTGGGAACAGGCGAGGATGGCCGTTACACGATCACCGTCCCCGGCGCCCGAGTGCGCGGGCAGCAGGTGGTCCTCCGGGCACGCCTTTTCGGCTACGCGCCGCAGGTGAAGTCCATCACCATCACGGAAGGGTCGCAGACCCACGATTTCGTCCTCAAGCAGGACATCAACCGCCTGAGCCAGGTCGTCGTGACCGGCGTGGCGGAGGGGACGGAGAAGACCAAGATTCCGTTCACGGTGGCGACGGTGACGGCGGCGGACATGCCGGTGCCGGGTGCCAACGCCTTCTCGCAGCTCCAGGGCAAGGTCGCCGGCGTGCAGATCACGTCGTCGACGGGCCGCCCGGGCGCGGATCCGCAGATCCTGCTCCGTGCGCCGCTGTCGATCAACGCCTCGGGCCGTGGTCAGGGCCCGCTCGTGATCGTTGACGGCATCATCTTCAACGGCGGCATCTCGGACGTGAACCCGCAGGACATCGAGTCGGTCGAGGTCGTGAAGGGTGCGGCCGCCGCCTCGCTGTACGGGTCGCGCGCCGGCAACGGCGTCATCCAGATCACGACCAAGCGCGGCAAGGGCGCGACGACGGACGGCATCCGGTTCAACGTGAACATGGAGTACGGCGAGTCCGACATCGAGCGCGACTATGACCTCGCGACGAACACCACGATGATGATGGACGAGAACTACGAGCGCTATTGCGTCTCGACGGTCGGTGCCGGCACCCAGCGTTCCTGCACCTGGACCACGTCCATGGAGCAGGAGCTCCGTCGCATCAACGACATCCCCGGCGCCGTGACGCTGGCCGCCCGCACCTTCACGGGTGACGTCGGCTTCGGCGCCCCGCCGTCCGCGACGCGCCTGCGGCACGAGTACATGTCGACCCCGTACGGCACGCAGTACGAGCCGATCAAGCAGATGCTGACGAACGGCCAGTTCGTGAACACGAACGTGTCCATGTCGGGCCGCATCCAGTCGGCGAACGTCTTCGCCTCGATGTCGAACCTGTCGCAGGAAGGCTCGGTGCGCTTCCTTAGCGGCTACGTCCGCAACGGCTTCCGGCTGAACGCCGACCAGGCGATCGGCGAGGACTGGACGGTCAGCGCGACGACCTTCTTCTCGAAGTCCAAGGAAGACGGCGCGAACTTCGTCGGCGGCAACGCCCGCCCCTGGTTCAGCCTCTCGCGTACCCCGTCGTTCGCGAACATCCTGGCGAAGGACTCGCAGGGCCGCTACATGCCCCGCCACAACCCGACCAATGTCGGCGACCAGAACTACAACCCGGTCAGCGACCTGATCGGCCAGAAGCAGATCAACGAGAGCAGCCGCTTCCTGGGCTCGGCCGCGGTCAAGTACCGCCCCGTGACCTGGGCGGATGCGGAGTGGAACTTCGGCTACGACTACTCGTCGGGCTGGGGTGAGTTCCTCCGCGACAAGGGCTTCCGCACCACGCCGCGCAACCTCACGGCGCCCGAGGGCTACTTCAGCCGCAGCAACGGCTACGGCATCTCGTACAACACCTCGCTGAACCTGACGATGCGTCGTCAGCTCACGCAGGACATCAACGGGACGCTCTCGCTGCGCTACCTGTACGAGCAGCAGGACTCCAAGAGCGACGGGCTCGGGGGCTCGAACCTCGTCGTCGCCGGCCTGAACACGGCCGACGCGATCTCGCTGCAGGAGTCCATCGGTATCGGCTCGTCGCAGAGCCGCACGGCCCAGATCGGTGTGTTCGTCACCGGTCGCCTGGACTACCAGGGCAAGCTGATCTTCGACGGCCTGATCCGTCAGGACGGTGCCTCGGTGTTCGGCTCCGACAACCGCTGGCAGACCTACGGCCGCGGCTCGGTCCTGTATCGTCCCTCGGAGGAGGCCTGGTGGCCCGCGAAGGACATCGTCAATGAGCTGAAGCTGCGCGCGGCCGTCGGCACCGCCGGCAACCGCCCGACCTTCAGCGCCCAGTATGAGACCCTCTCGATCGGTTCGGGCGGCTCGCTGACCCCGGCCGTGCTCGGCAACCCGCTGCTTGGGCCCGAGGTGATCCGAGAGACGGACATCGGCTTCGACGCCGAGCTCTTCAACCGCTACGGCGTTGAGTTCTCGTACATCACGGCCAAGGCGGAGAACCAGATCCTGAACGTCCCGGTGCCTGCCGTCGCGGGCTTCTCCTCGCAGTGGCGTAACGCCGGTACGCTCGAGAACAAGATCATCGAGGGCGCGATCAACGTGCCGCTGCTCGAGGGCTTCCGCGGCTTCTCCTGGAGCACGCGCCTGTCCTTCGACCAGCCGACGAGCAAGATCACCAAGCTCGACGTGCTGCCGTACTTCGTGAGCGCCGCCGGCGCCCAGGGTACGACCTCGATGTTCCGCATCGCCGCGGGCAACGACTACGGCGTGATCTACGGCCGTACGTTCGTGACCAAGTGCACCCAGCTGCCCGCCTCGTTCCAGGCGCGTTGCGGCGAGGGCAAGGAATACCAGAAGAACGACATCGGTCACATCGTCTGGGTCGGCGCGGGCAACACCTGGCAGGAAGGCATCACCAAGAACCTCTGGAATGCCAGCCTCGCCGGTTCGGACGCGCCCTGGGGCGTCGGCCTGAACTGGGGCATGAACATCATCCAGCGCAACAGCCTTGGCGCCGGTGAGAACGTGAACCTCGGCTCGGCCATCCCGAAGCTTCGCTGGTCGATGGGCCACAACATGTCGTGGGGCAAGTTCACCGGCTACATGCTGTTCGACGCCGTGCAGGGCCGCTCGGTCTTCAACCTCGTGAAGCACTGGAACTACGGTGACCTCACGAACGGCAACATCGACCAGTTCGGGCAGTCGGTCGAGACGGCCAAGCCCATCGGCTTCTACTGGCGTGGTGCGCCGCCCGACGCCAGCGGCGCCGGCGGTCTGTATGACTTCCTCGCGCCGACCAGCCACACGGTCGAGGATGCGAGCTTCGTCAAGCTCCGCGAGCTCTCGGTCGGCTATCGCATCGGCCGCCTCGGCCGCTACGGTGACTGGAGCGTAAACGTGGTCGGCCGCAACCTGCTGACCTGGTCGGACTACTCGGGCTTCGATCCCGAGACTGGCCTGAACGGTGGTTCGAACGGCTCGGGTATCCTGAATGCCGCCGATGCCTTCAACTTCCCGAATCTCCGTACGTTCACCCTGCAGTTCAATGTCGGCTTCTGACGTCAAGCCCAGTCGGGTGGCAGGTAACTGCCGCCCGACCGGGTCCCACTCTTGAGGAGTAATTCGACGATGCGATTTTCGCTCCGGTACCTCGGGGTCATCGCGCTGGCATCCACGGCTCTCGTGGGCTGCGCGGACAACCTCCAGGTTTCCAACAAGAACAATCCGGACCTCTCGCGAGTGTATTCGGATCCGCTGGGCGTGGAGGGCGTGGTCTCGACCCTCTACCGCTCCTATCACAACAACACGAACGGCAGCAGCAGCGTCCAGCCCCAGACGGGGATGATGTCGCTGGAGAGCTATTCGCCGCTCGCCAACTTCGGGAACGGCATCCGCTCGCTCATCCCGCGCCTGCCGATCAGCAACCAGCGCGGTAACCAGGTCGCCGGCGGCAACAACGGCGAGTGGTCGGCTCATTCGCGCCTGATGCGCAACGCGGCCACGGTGGCGCAGGCGATCGATGCCTACATTGCCAAGCCCGCCACGCTCGGCACCCCGAGCCTCGACCTTCGTGCCCGCGCCTTCGCGTTCATGGTGAACGGCATGGCGATGGGGACGCTGGCGATGCTGTACGACTCGGTGGCCGTCGCGACGCCGCAGACGCCGTCGTCGGCGATTCCGACGTTCGTGGGTCCGGCCGAGGCCATGACGGAGGCGTTGGCGGTGCTGGACTCGGCGATTGCGA
>JAYQOZ010000071.1:0-9090 GCA_038145035.1 Gemmatimonadaceae bacterium
GCCCAGGGCGGAGGCTGTACGAAGCAGCGTGCCCACATTCCCAGGGTCCTGGATGCCGTCGAGCACCAGCAGGCGCTCGGCGGGGCCAAGGGTCAGCCCGCCCAGCGTCCGCTCGGGAATGTCCGCGATGGCGAGGATGCCCTGCGGGTGCTCGGTGTCGCTGGCCGAGAGGAACTCGCGTTCGCTCACCCGGACCACCTCGAGGTCACGGCCGTGGCAGAGGGCGGCCAGCGCGGCGCCCCGTGGGGTACGATCGAGCAGGTCGCAGGTCAGCACGCCACGCAGGTGCAGCGCCGAGGCCAGCAGTTCCTCGACGGTGCGAACGCCCTCCGCCACGAACATGCCCTGCCGTTCGCGCGCCTTGCGGCGCATCAGGTCTCTCGCTAGGGTCAACACTCGCATGCGAATCGGTACCGTTTTCGCCCTTGTGGCCATCACCGGTGGCTGCGCCGTCTCGACCCAGCAGGAAGTCGAGATGGGCGCCAATTATGCCGCGGAAATCAATCGCCAGCTCCCGATTGTGCAGGATGCCGAGCTCAATCGGTACCTGAACGTACTCGGGGACTCCATTGCGCGCATCGCAGACCAGCGCAACCTGGACTGGCAGTTCCACATCGTGGACAGCCCGGACGTGAACGCGTTCGCGGTGCCGGGCGGGTTCATCTACATGAACCGCGGCCTGCTGGAGCGGGCCACGAACATGTCGCAGGTCGCCGGCGTGCTGGGCCACGAGATCGGGCACGTCACGCAGCGGCACTCGATCAAGCAGATGCAGAAGGCACAGGGCACCAACATCGGCATGCTGGGCGTCTGCATCTTCACCAGCATGTGCAACAGCGAGGCCGGGGCCCAGCTGATGGGGCTCGGCGCCAATGTCGCGATGGCGAGCTTCAGCCGCAGCGACGAGGATGACGCCGACCGCGTGGCCGTGGGCTTTATGGTGCGCGCCGGCATCGACCCGTCCGGCATCGCCGAGATGTTCCAGATCCTGCTTGACGAGCGTCAGGCCAAGCCGGAGGGCCTGGAGACCTGGTTCCGCTCACACCCGCTGGAGGAGTCGCGCATCGCGGCGGCGCGAAACCGCGTCAAGGAGTACTCCCCGGAGCAGCTGCAGGGCCTGACGAAGGACACGCCGAACTTCCAGGCCTTCCAGCGCCGCCTCAAGTCGCTGCCGCCCTCGCCCAAGGGCGACTGACACCACCTGGGTCGCGTGGCTAGAGCCGCGCCACCCAGCGCTCGACCAGGCCGCAGAAGGCGTCCGCCGCCTTGCGGCCCTCCTCCATGACCTCGGTGTGGTCCAACGGCGCCGACCCGATGCCGGCCGCGGGGTTCGTGATGCAGGAGACCCCGGCCACCTCCATGCCGATGGCGTTCGCCACGATGGTCTCCGGCACCGTGCTCATCCCCACGGCATCCGCGCCGAGCGTCTCGAGCATGCGCACCTCCGCCGGCGTCTCATAGGTCGGGCCGAGCAGGCCGGCGTACACGCCGGACGGCAGCTCGAGGCCGCCGTCGGTGGCTGCCGCCTCCAGCAGCCGCTGCAGCCGCGGCGCGTACGGGGCGCTCATGTCGGGGAAGCGGACATCGCCCGGCTCGAGGCGCCCTTCGAGCGGATTCCGGAACTGCAGATTGAGATGATCCCGGATGAGCATCAGCGTACCCGGCGCGAAGGCGCGATTGATCCCGCCGGCCGCGTTGGACACGAACAGCACGCGGGCGCCGAGGGCATGCACCACGCGCACCGGATATGCCGCCACCTGCGCGCTGTGCCCCTCATACATATGGAAGCGCCCGGCCAGCAGCAGGACTTCCCTGCCACCGAGGGTTCCGGCAATCAACTCGCCACGATGCCCCTCCACGCCGGGAGCGTGGAAGCCGGGAATGTCGGCGTACGGCACGCGGCGGGCCTCCCGCACGCGCTCGGCGAGCGTTCCGAGGCCGGACCCGAGCACGATGGCCGCCGCCGGAGCCTGCACACCAAGCCGCTGGCGCACGGTTTCCGCGGCATGCCGCGCGGCCACTGCGCCGTGCGCGTTCATGATGTCACTCATGCGGCAGCCCCCGTGAGCTGGGCAATCTCGGCGTCCACGCGGGAGAGCAGCGCCACCTTATCCGCCTCGGGCAGGAAGGCGTTGGCGAAGCCCGTGCGCGCGAGGCGGCAGAGTTCCCCGAACGTGAAGCCGAGGTGCCGCGCGGCAAGCCCGTACTCGGTGACCAGGTCGGTTCCGCTCATCAGGCGATTGTCCGTGTTGAGGGACACCTGCAGGCCGGCGTCGAAGTACTGTCGCAGGGGATGCACGTCGAGCGAGGCCACGGCGCGGGTCTGCAGGTTGCTGGTGAGGCAGCACTCCACCGCCACCCCCCGCTCCCGCGCCTCCGCCAGCAGCGCGGGATCCTCCACCAGCCGGGTGCCGTGCCCGATGCGGTGCGCGTGGCAGCGGTGCATGGCATCAGCCACCGACTCGGCACCGGCGCCCTCGCCGGCGTGGCAGGTGCAGGGCAGGCCGTGCGCCATGGCGTAGTCGAAGGCCTCGGCGTGCGCCGACGCCGGGTTCCCTGCCTCGCCGCCGGCGAGGTCGAATCCGACGACGCCGCCATCCTTGAAGTCCACCGCGAGTCGCGCGAGCCGCGACGACACTTCGGGTGACATGTTGCGGATGGCGCAGACGATGACGCGTGCCACGATGCCGTATTCCTTCTCGGCGCGGGCGAGGCCGCGCAGCGGGGCCTCCATCGCCTGTTCCAGCGTGAGGCCGGCCTCGATGTTGAGTACCGGGGCGTAGCGCGTCTCGAGGTAGCGAATGCCCTCCCTCGCACAGTCCTCGGCGAGCTCGTACGCGATGCGCTCCATCGATTCGGCCGTCTGCATCACGCTGAGGGTGTGGCCGAAGCGCGCGAGATAGTCCTCGAGGTTCCGCGCATCGTCCACGCGCATGTAGTTGCGCAGCGCCTCGGGATCGTCCTCCGGCATCGCGACGCGCGCCTCGCGGGCGAGCTCGAGCATGGTCCCCGGGCGCAGCGAGCCATCGAGGTGGCAGTGCAGCTCCGCCTTGGGCAGGCGACGCAGCATGTCGCTGGTGATGACGGTCATCTACTGCTCCACATCGCGCAGGGCGCGGGCGCTGACGATGCGCATCACGAAGCCGCCGTGCAGCGGCGTCTCCGGCGTGACGGGAAGCCCGCGGCTGTCCACCGCCGCCCGGGTGCCGGCGACCACCTCATCGGCGGCCGCGGCATCGGCGACGCGCAGGGCGTCGAGCACCACGCTGCCGGCCGGCACCACGGCCGCCTTGCCATTCACGAACACGGTCAGGGGCGCGTTCACTTCGCCACCGCCTGCAGGCGGGGGGTGGTGAGTGCCGCGGTGGGCACGAGGCGGCCACCCGGCTGGCGGCGCAGATAGGCAATCAATGCTTCGAGATCCGTCACACCCAGTTCCTCGGGGTCGCTGCCCCCGGCAAGTCCGGCGCCATCGCCACCGGAGGCCATGAAGTCCGACATGATCACACGGTAGACGCGGCGGTCGTCGAGCCGGCGTCCGTCCGCCATGGTCACGCTGCGCAGGCGCTGCCCTCGCGCGGCCGTGGAGTCGTAGCGCAGCGTCAGCCCGCTGACGTGCGTGCTGATGCCGCGCCCACCCACGAGCCGCTCCAGGTACCGTCGCAGGTCCGCGCCCTGCACCGTGATGGCTACCAGGCGGTTGCCGAACGGCGCGACTTCGTGCAGGTCACCGTAGGTTACCGTTCCGGCGCGCAGGTCGGCGCGAATGCCACCGTTGTTCATCACGCCCACGTCGCCGTTGCCCGCCGCGCGCTGCGCGTCGGCGATCAGGTTGCCGAGGGCATACTGGCTGCCGCGCCGAGGCAAGGTCTCGCTGAGCGTGGAGATCGTCTCGCGCACCAGCGGGTCGACGTCCGCGACTGCCGACGCGACGAGGCGTTCGATGGCCGGGTCCGGCACGATGGAATCCGACACGACCTCGCGCAGGAGGGGCCGCCGCGGCGGCGCACCCGGCGCGGCCCCGAGATCGATGATGCCCATCGCGCGGGTGCTGGAGCGCGCCTGCACGATCGGGATGCCGTTCACGATGGTGTTCACCGCGGAGTGGGTGTGCCCGCTGACGATGGCGTCCACCGTGCCCGGCGCGAGCGCGCGCGCCACCTCGAAGATCTCCCCGCGGCAGTCGTCGGGGTTCCCGAGGTTGCAGAAGCCCCCGAGGTGCGCGACCACCACGATCCAGCGTGCCCCGCGGGCCCGCAGCGCCTCCGCCTCGCGCGCGATCACCGGCGCCGGCGCCGCAAAGCGCAGGTCGGAGACGTGGCGCGGCATGGTGGTGCGCGGCGTCGCGGGATCGGCGATGCCGATGATGCCCACGGCACCGGCGGCGGTCTGGATGATCGTGTCGTTGCGGATCCAGGGCACGTCGCGGCCGTCGGCGTAGGTCACGTTGGCCCCCAGGATCGCCGCGTCGAGCCCGCGCATCCGCGCGCGCAGCGTGTCCTGCCCGTAGTCGAACTCGTGATTGCCCAGCGCGTGCGCGGCGTAGCCCATCGCGTTGTAGACCGGAACCACCGTGGCGCCCTTCGGGATGTCGGAGGCCGGCGTGCCGGTAAAGAGGTCGCCGCCGGAAAGCAACAGCGTGGCACAGGTCGGGGCGCAGGCCTCGCGCGCCTCACGGACCAGGGTCGCGACCTGCGCGTATCCGCCGCGGTTCCCGAGCCCGCCGTCCGGCCTGGGCTGGAACGCGCCGTGCATGTCGTTGGTGGCAATGAGGCGCAGCGTGGCGCGCGGCGGCAGCAGCTGCCAGTTCTCCTCGTAGACCTCCGCGGGCTGCACGGACCCTCGCCGGCGCAGGTCCTCGATGATGAGCTCGCGGATCTCACGGCTGCCCTCATAGACCACCGGGGCGGCGCGCAGCATGTCGTATCCCCCGCCGCCGGAGGCGCGATAGCTGTTGATGGCCACGGTGAACGAGTCCGTGTCCGCCACCGGTCGGCCCTCGCGCGACAGCCGCGTGATGCGCCGTCCCATCGGCTGCGAGAGGTCGATGGTGTAGTCGAGCCCCTGCAGGATGTCATAGTTGTAGCCCGGGATCCGCGGATCTGGCCCAAAGCCGAGACCGCCGTCCGGCGACGCGCGCACCACCCAGTAGCGCGCGCTCTGCTCGAGGAAGGCGCGGAGCTGCGCGCCCGAGAGCTTGAGCGCCCGCAGGGTGTTCTCGTACGGGTAGAGCACCGTGAGGCGCTCGACCGTGATCGGCCCGGGCGCAAAGCCGGCGTCCAGCGAGAACGCCGATGCGATGCTCAGCTCCGCGCCCGAGACCCGGCGCTGCACATCATGGATGAGGTCGATGATCGGCGTGTCGCGCAGTCGCGCCGAGTCGCCCTGCCAGCTGGCGTCGGTGCGGCCGACGACCGCCGTGGCGTAGGCAATGGCTGCGCGGTGCGCACGGTCCACGAGGCGCACGATGTCCCGGCGCTCCGGCCAGCCGCGCACCGGCACGACCTCACCCCGCTTGCGGGCGATGCGCCAGGCGCCATCCCGCCGCTCCAGGTCCAGCGTGGCGACGCCGACGCTGGTGGCCCAGTTGCGCGGCTGCATCACGAGCACGCCGTTGATGCTCGAGTCGGCGACCTCACGGTGTGAGTGGCCGATGATCAGCACGTCGATGCCCGGCACTTCGCGGGCCACGCGCGCCATCGGGTTCTCGCTGGGCAACCCGGTGCCCACGGTGTCGTAGGAGCTGACTTCGCCGAGCCCGGAGTGCGCGACAACCAGCACCACGTCGGCGCCCTCGGCTCGGGCGGCCTGCACCTGGGCCGGCAGGGCCGCCACGATGTCCGAGACCAACAGCCGGCCGCGCAGGTTGTCGCGGTCCCAGATCATCGAGCCCGGTGTGGTGGCGCCGATGATGGCGATCTTGACGCCGCCGCGCGCGACCATCGTGCGACCCGGGTACTGATGCCCGCCGTCCAGGCGCCGCGTGTTGGCGGCAAGGAACGGGAACCGCGCCTGGCCAACCGCGCGGTCGAAGAGCCCGAGGCCGTAGTTGAATTCGTGGTTGCCCACGGCCGCGGCGTCGTAGCGCATGGCGTTCATGGCCGCGATCACGGGGTGCGGCCGCAGCGAATCCACGCGGCCCGCCACGTAGGTCATGGCGTTCCCCTGCAGCAGGTCGCCGGCATCGACCAGCACGACGCGGTCGCGGGCGACGCGGCGCAGGGAGTCGACGATGGTGGCGGCGCGGGCGAGGCCGCGGATGGAATCCGGGCGTCCGGCAGCGTAGTCCCAGGCCCGGAGGCGGCCGTGGACGTCGGTGGTGGACGCGATCTTGATGGTGACGCGCTCCTGGGCGGCCAGCGGGGCGGCGCCGAGGGCGAACAGGAGGCCCAGGAGCAGGGGCCGGAGCGGCGAAGGCAACATCTTGAAAAGTATGTCGGGCGGGTCGTCCGATGCAGGGTGGCGGAGAGTTGACGCCATCGTGTCCGGCCCCCCAACGTTGGGCATCCCATCCGATACACGACCGTGACGCCCTCGACGCTTCTCGCGGTGGCTGGCCACCGCCAGATTCCCGCCGTGCCTCCCCTCTCCACCGACGGGCCATGCAGCCGTTGATCATCGGCATCGCCGGCGGCTCGGGGTCGGGCAAGACCACCGTCGCCCGCAAGGTCGCGGAATCCCTGACGGACGCGCAGTGCGCCTTCCTCGACATGGACGCGTACTACCGCGACCACCAGCAGCTCTCGCACGACGAGCTGCGGCAGCTCAACTGGGACCATCCCGACGCGTTCGACCTGGACCTGCTCGAGGCACATCTCCAGCTGCTGTCCCGTGGCGAGGCAATCGACAAGCCGGTCTACGACTTCGTCCGGCACCGTCGCAGCGCCACGCCGGAGCGCGTGGAGCCGGCCGATGTCATCGTCATCGACGGAATCCTGCTGCTCGTGGATGAGCGCATCCGTTCGCACCTCGACATCAAGGTGTTCGTGGATACCGACGCCGACATCCGCCTGATTCGCCGCATCCGGCGCGACATGGCGGTGCGCGGCCGGCCGCTGGAGGAGATCCTGGAGCAGTACCTCACCACCGTCCAGCCGATGCACCTGCAGTTCGTCGAACCCAGCAAGCGCTACGCCGACGTGATCATCCCACGCGGTGGCGACAATGCCGTGGCCATCGACCTCCTGCTCGCGGCCGTCGCGCGGCGGCTGACGGGGACCCCGGCATGACCGCAGCTGCCGCCGTGCCGACCGAGCGCATCCTGGTGGTGGACGACGAGCCCGACATCGTCGCCCTGGTGGTCTACCATCTGGCGAAGGCCGGCTACAAGGTCTCGTCCGCAGCCACCGGGCCTGACGCCCTCGCCATCGCCAAACGCGACCGGCCGGCGCTGATCGTGCTCGACCTGATGCTGCCCGGCATGTCCGGCTTCGACGTGCTGGGCCGCCTGCGCGAGGACGAGGCCACGGAGGGCATCGCCGTCCTGATGCTCACGGCACGGAAGGAAGAGCCGGATCGCATCAAGGGACTCGAGCTCGGGGCGGACGACTACCTGACGAAGCCGTTCTCGTCGCAGGAGCTGGTGCTGCGCGTCGGCGCGATCCTGCGCCGGGTGCATTCGCCCTCCGAGGTCAGTGACAGCATCCACGCCGGACCGATCAGGATCGACCGCTCCGCGCACCGCGTCACGGTGCAGGACCACGAGGTGGAGCTCACGCCCACCGAGTTTAAGCTGCTGCTCACGCTCGCCGAGCGCCGCGGCCGTGTGCAGTCGCGCTCGCACCTGTTGGAGACCGTGTGGGACGCCGCGCCGGACATCCAGACGCGCACCGTGGACATGCACATCCAGCGCCTGCGTACCAAGCTGCATCCGGCCGGCGACCTCATCGAGACCGTGCGCGGCTTCGGCTACCGGCTCAAGGGCAGCGGCAAGGACGCGTGAGGCTCACGCAGCGCCTCCTCCTCGGCGCCTTCATCGTCGTCGGCTTTCTCGCGGTCCTGATCGTCACGTCGGTGGACCGCCAACTGCGCAACCGCCTGCGCGAGGACGCCGAAGGATTCCTGTCTCGCGAGGCCACGCTGACCGGCGTGCTCTGGCAGCGCGAGGGCGGCGACGCGGACGCCCTGGCGGACCGCGTGGGCGGCGCGCTCGGCCGGCGCGTGACGCTGGTGGACAGCACCGGCGTGGTGCTCGGCGACTCCGAGTTCGATGGCGAGGGCCTGGCCAACCTCCAGAACCACCTGACGCGTCCGGAGATTGCGCGGGCGCTCGTGGAGGATATCGGCTCCTCGGCGCGACCCTCGCCGTCCACCGGCGACGAGGAGCTCTACGTGGCGGTGCGCGTCGAGGGCCGTGGCGTGGCCCGCGTGTCCATCCCGACGCAGAGCCTCGAGGAGGTCACCGACGCCGCGCGACTCGACGTGCTGCGGGCCTCGCTGCTGGCCCTCCTGGGGGCGCTGGTCATCGCCTTTTTCTTCTCGCGCTCCGTGTCGCGACCCGTGGAGGAGCTGCGCGACGTGGCGCAGGCCCTGGCCGACGGCGACCTCGGGCGGCGACCGATGCTGCGGGCCCCCGGCGAGGTCGGTGACCTGGCCGCCGCCCTGCGGGAGCTGGCGGAACAGCTCTCGGCACGGCTCCGGGCACTGGAGGCGGACGAGACCCTGCTCGTGCAGCTTACCGAGTCGCTGAACGAGGGCGTCATCGCGGTGGACACCGGCCGACAGGTCGTGCGCATCAACGAGACGGCGCGCCGACTGCTCGGCATGCGCGCCCCCCTTCCCTTCCCGGTGGACGAACTGCCGCGCGACGTAGCGCTGCGCGACGCGCTCTCCTCCGCCTTCGCGGGCGAGACGACCGAGGGTGCGGAGCTGATCATCAGCGGACGCACGCTGAACATCACGGCACGGCCGCTCAGCGGTGGCGGCGCGGTGCTCGCGCTGTTCGATCTCACGCGGGTGCGCCGACTCGAGGCCGTGCGTCGCGACTTCGTGGCCAACGTCTCCCACGAACTCCGCACCCCGCTCACCATCGTCGGGGGCGGGGCCCGTGAGCTGGGGGGGGGGGGCGGGCGGGGCGGCCAGCGCGGCGAG
>JAYQOZ010000072.1:0-9068 GCA_038145035.1 Gemmatimonadaceae bacterium
GGATGCCGGGGCGCTGGGCGGAGGTCTGCGATGCGCTGTGGACGGACTTTGGCCTGCAGCCGGTGCTCGTCGGCGGCCCCTCGCGCCGCGAACAGGAGACCGCGACGAAGATCCAGCACCTGGCGAAGGCGAGCCGCCCGTTCAATGCCCTCGCCCACGGCGGACTCCGCGGACTGGTCGGCATCCTCGATGCCTCGGCGCTGGTGCTGTCGCTCGACACCGCGCCGCTGCACATCGCGGTGGCCGTGGGCAAGCCGGTCATCGCCCTGATGGCGCAGGCGGATCCGAAGCGCTCCGGACCCTATGGGCAGGGGATGGACCTGGTGGTGAATGCGTTTGCCGATCCGGATGATCCGCCCGAGGAGGTCATCTGGGTACGTCGGCGGGGGCGGATGTCGCGGATCAGCGTGGCCGACGTGCTGGAACGGGTGCAGCGGTGGCGGTCCCGGGGTGCGTGAGGCTGGATGGGTGCCGTGACGGACCGGCCACGCGGGCACGGCAAACGGCATCGCCCGGCGCTCAGGACCCGGCGTAGCGCTCCTTCCACACACGGACCTTCTCGAGCACCTGTGCCACGGTGATGCGCTGGACCCGGCCCGGACGGTTGATGCGCGTGACGGCATACGCCTCGCCAGGCTCCCCATAGGCGTCGATCACGAGGTCCGCGAAGCGACGGTACGGCCCCACGCGCTTCGGGTTCGTGTAGCCCATCAGCGCGATGGTCGGACGGTTGAGCGCCACCGCCATGTGCAGCGGGCCCGTGTCCGGGGAGAGCACCAGGGCCGAGGCGTCCAGGATGGACACCAGCTCGCGCAGCGGCGCGCCGAGGGTCGAGCGCGGCCTGGACGTCGTGCGCGCGAGGATGGTCTCCTCGGCCGCCAATTCGCGCGGCGACCTGCCGCCGACCAGGACCGGCTGCAGGCCGAACTCCTCGTCGAGCGCGTCGCAGACCTCCGCCCAGCGCTCGGCGGGCCAGTCCTTCTCCGGCTTGCTGGTGGCGATGACGATGCTCGCCGCTGGGCGCGTGAGCTGTGCTGCGAATGCGTCACGCAGCGGCTGCTCGCTGGGCCAGGGGCCCAGGTTCCAGGTCAGCGGCAGCGGGTCCACGTCCAGGGCCTCGGCGAACTCCAGGTACTGGTCCTGGAAGTGGCGCTCGCCGCGCGGCTCGAGGTGCTCGTTGGCGAAGATCCACGTCAGGTCGCGGGAGCGCTGGCGGTCGAAGCCGATCTTGCGCGGGGCGTCCACCATCGCCGTGATCAGGCCCGCCTTGAAATAGGGCTGCATCGCCAGGGCCACGTCGAAGCGGCGGCCCTTGAGCGCCGCGCGCAGCCTGGCATAGGCGCGCCAGCCCTGCCTGCGTTCGAAGACCAGCACCTCGTCCACCGCCGGATGCCCGCGCACCAGCGTGGCGGGGCCGGGCTGCAGGATCCAGGTGATGCGCGTGCCCGGGGACTTCCGTTTGATGGCCGTCACCACCGGCAGCACGTGCACGGCGTCGCCCACCGCGGTGAGCATCACGATGCAGATGGATCGCGGAAAGTCGGGCACGGCCGTTGGTGGCGAGGGGACGTTAGATTGGACAGGTCACCGAGGCGTGCCGTCTTCCCACCGCCTCACCCGAGGACCCAGCACCGGAGCACCCCAGTGGACGCGAGCATCGGCACCCTCATCGCCCAGTTGGCCCAGACAAACATCGAGCTCTGGCACGAGGAGGACAAGGCGCGGGTCGAGGACGACCACCAGGTAGCCGCGGCGAAGCGGAACGTAGATAAGCTGAACCAGCGCCGCAACGACCTGATCGAGCGCATCGACGAGCGCGTGCGGACCATCGCGGCCGGGGTGCAGCGTGGCTGAGACCGTGGGCTGGCTGGCCGACAAGCTCAGCATCATCGAGCTCAAGATCTACCACATGCAGGAGCAGGCCGGCCGCAGCGACCGCGACGAGGACTTCCGGGCGCAGTGCCGGGCCAAGGTCGCGGTGATGCAGGAGCAGCGCGACGACCTCGCCGCGGAAATGACGAAGCTCCTGGGCGACGTCATCTCCGGGCGAGTGGTGCCGAAGGTCTATCGGCAGTTCAAGATGTACAACGACAGGCAGTACCGCCCTACGGGTGGCTGAGCCGGTACACGTAGGCCGCCACTGCCCGCGTCCGCTCCTCCGTCATCATCACCCCGCCATAGGGCGGCATCACCGAGCTGAACTGCTTCGGCGCCATCACGCCGCTCTTGATGGTCGTGTAGATCCCCTCAAGCGATCCGTCCGAGTGGAGCCACTCGGCGTCCGCGAGACTCGGCGCCGCCGCGCCGTCCTTGCCGCCGGGTCCGTGGCAGGCCTGGCAGGACGAGGCGCCCACCAACCCGTGGAAGATCGAGTCGCCGAGCGCGACCATCGCCGGGGTGATGGCACTCGGATCGAGACTGGCCGCCGACGCGGTTGCGGAAGCGGCAGCGGCTCCGTTGCCGCCCCCGGCGGCCGCGGAACCGTCCCCGCCACCGCAGGCAGCGACGGCGACGAGCGTGGCGAAGAGCGAACGGCGGCGCAGCATGTGCATGACCTCGGGAGGAAGGAGTCGGGAATCAGAAGTCGCGACGCACGAAGCGCCGCCGGGCCAGGAGGATGGGCAGGGACGCCCAGAGGCTCAGCGCGAGGCTCGCGATGATCGGACCGCTGGCGCCGGCGAAGGCCCGGCGGAATAATGCGCCCGTGTAGCCGAGTAGCGACGCGGTGTCGAGACCGGTGAGGACGAGCACCCGTGCGACGTCCACGGGATTGCCGAGCATCAGCGCCAGCAGTGCACGCTCGAGCGGCCAGTTGCCGAAGGCGGCGACCAGCCCCAGCACCGCCCCGTCGTAGCCGATGGTCAGCAGGAACCAGGCCCCGAGGGCGAGTGACATGCCCTTCAACCGGTCATCGGTGCCGAGGGCGATGGCCATGGCCAGCGCCGCGAAGGCCGCCGTCAGGATGCTGCCGCTGAACGCGAGCCCGAGCAGCGCGCCGATGGGCGCTGCGGCCGCGGCCCCGTGCAGCAGCAGCGGCAGGCCGACGCCGAGCAGGAATGCGCCCGCCAGCGGCAGCGTCAGGCCGAGGTAGAGTCCGCTGAAGACCGCCGACCGCGGCAGCGGCTGGGCGAGCAGCAGTTCGATGAACTCGCGCGAGGCGTACACGTGCATCGTGCCGAACACGAGCGCCACGAGCGGCACGAGGAGCAGCGTTGCGTTGAGCAGGGAGAGCACCACCTGGTTCCCCGCCCCGCCGAACAGGAAGAGCAGTTCCGCGATGCCGGCGAGTCCGAGGCCATAGGCGAGGAGCCAGCGATTCCGGGCGAGGTCACGGACGCCGGCCCGCAGCACGAGCTGGGTCGCGTTCATGCGGCACTCCCGCGTTCGACGCGCAGGCCGCGCAGCAGTGCGGCCACCGCCGGCTCAAGGCGCCGCATGCCCGTCTGCTCCAGGAGCTGGGCCACCGGCCCCGCGAAGCGGAGCTGTCCGTCCGTCAGGAAGGCGACATCGTCCGCCAGTTCCTCGAGCTCGCTGAGGATGTGCGAGGTGATCAGGACCGTCCGGCCGGCGTGCCGCTGTTCCCGCACCGCATGCTTGAACAGGCCGGCCGCGATCGGGTCGAGGCCTGCCGTGGGCTCGTCGAGCACCAGCACATCGGGGCAGAACAGCCAGGCGGCGGCGAGACTCACCTTCTGGCGCCATCCGCCGGAGAGCGTGCCCACCGGCGTCGTCCATTCGGCCCGGAGCCCGAAGGCCTCCAGCAGCGACTCGTCCGTCTCGGCGCCCGGGCGCAGGGCCCGCAGCATCGCGAAGACATCGCCCACGGCGAGGTTGGGCGGAAAATGCGGGGCCTGGGGTGCGTAGCCGATGCGGGCGCGGTAGCGACCCTCGGGATCGGCGGATGCACCGTCCACGGTCAGCAGGCCCGCGTCGGCGCGCGCCAGGCCGAGGATGCACTTGATCAGCGTGGTCTTGCCGGACCCGTTGGGGCCCACCAGCGCCGTGATGCGCCCGGGCAGGAGGGCGAGCGAGACGCCATCGAGCACGCGCCGCGCGCCGAACGATTTCCGCATGCCGTCGAGACTGATCATCGTGGGGGCCTCATCAGGGGGTGCGGATCGGCCAGCGCCGGCGTGAGCACGGGGAACACGCGCTCTGCGGCGTCGAGCACCACCGTCACCGGTGACCGGAGCAGCAGGAGTGACTCGGGATGCTTCTCCACGACGAGGGCGAACAGCCGCACCGGCCGGAACGGTACGTCGCCGTGCCCGTCACGGTCCAGGTCGTAGCCCCGATACTCATCCCACCAGTTGCCGTCGAAGCTGCTGCGCACCGTGCGGCTGTTGGTGGCCACGTCGAAGGCATTGGCGGAGAAGCGATTGCGCACGAAGCGGTTGTCGAGCGCGCTGGCCATCAGGCGCACCGCCCAGCCATTGGCCCGGAAGACGTTGTCGCGGCTGTCGAGGCGCGAGGCACCATCGAGGAGCAAGCCGGTGGCTTTGTCGGCGAAGGTATTGCCGTGCAGCGCGCCGTCCGTGATCTCCTTGAGCAGCAGGCCGTAGGCCGCACTGCCGGTGGCCTGCTCGAAGCGGTTCTCCGTCATCGTGATGTCGTGGCTGTACATCACGGCGACGCCGGCGCCGTTGTGCCGGAAGGTGTTGCGCTCGTACCGGCAGGAGTTGGAGAACATGAAGTGCAGGCCGTAGCGGATGTTGCCGATACTCTCGTTGCCGACGGCCAGCGCGCCGTCGGAGAACTCGAAGTAGATGCCGTCCCGCTGGCCCGAGATGCGGTTGCGGAAGATCCGCGCGTTCGGGGAGTGCCAGAGGTGTACGCCGTTGCCGTTCGTGGCCTCGCCCGTGCCGGCCCCCTGGATCTGATTCCCCTCCACGGTGCAGCCGGCACTCTGCTGCAGGTACACCGCGAACAGCGCGCCTTCAAAGCCGTTGTCCGCAATGACGCAGTCGTCCGCCTCGATGGCGCGCACCGCCGCGCGATCCTCCATGTGCGTCACGCCGGTGTTGCGGAAGGTGAGCCCACGCACCGTCACGCGCGGGGCCGCCAGCACCATCAGCTCGCGGGCGCCCTCGCCGTCGAGCACCGCTCCCGGCGCGCCGACGATCGCGATGTCGGGCACGCGTACCACGACCGTCGGCTCGACGTAGCGGCCCGGCATGACGCGGATGGTCGCGCCCGGGCTCGCGGCCGAGAGCGCGGCGGCCATCGTGGCGAAACGCTCGCCCTGCCCCACGCGGAGCTCCGCAGCGCCCGCGCCCCTCACTCGGCCCTGCGCAGCAAGCCAGGCCGGGGCCGCCGACAGCAGGCCGAGCACGGCAAGTGCGGCGAGCGCACGGCGCATCTCAGGGTACTCCTGCGGTGCTGGGGGCGCCGTGCGCCACGATGCCGCCGGAGTCCGTGAGCACGGCCGTCCACGAGACCACCTGCCCGCCGTAGCGCTCTACCGCGGCCGCGGCATCCGGCGGGGACGCAAAGGCCACCACCCGGCCCATCGCACTGTGCCGCGACGAGTCGAGCAGGTATCCCGCCTGCTCGGCGCTCACCCAGTCCCCGGTGGTCGGATCGGCCACCCACGTGGACGCGATGGAGAGGCCCTCACCGGCGCGCAGGAAGCCCGCCATGCACTCGACGGAATCGAACACATACGTCTTGCCTGTCGTCAGGACCACCTGCGTACCGCTCCGGGCGTCGCTGATCTCCATGCGACAGAAGTCACAGGCATCCTCGTTGGCGACGATGCTGCGCGGCCCGGCGGCGGCGCATCCGCTCACCAGGGTACCGACGGCCAGCAATGCGACCGCCCCGCGTCGCCGCGAGTCGAACACCGCCGCAGCGACCAGACCCGCCGCGAGCGCCCACGCAATGCCGCCGCCGCTGGGCCAGGACGTCGCCCGGAAGTTGAGCAGCTTCTTCGATCCGATCAGCGGCGGTTGGTACGTCATGCCCGGGATCTTGAGGATCGCGTTCTCGCGATCGAGGTCGTGACCGTAGTCATAGCCCCAGCGCCAGTAGTCGTAGAGGCCGACCCCGAACAGCACTCCGAGTGTGACGCCCCAGACGAGGAGGGGTCCTCGCCGTCCACGTGCCGCGACGGCGAGCCCCCCGGTGATCAGTCCCGCAAGGATCCAGGGCATCCAGCGCAGCTCCGGGATGGCCTCGGGGACGATCGCCTTCATCCCGATGTAATGGTTGAGGTTGTTGATGGAGTTGAGGTCATTGGGCTTGAGGCCCTCGACCCCGTTGATGCGGATGTACATCCCGAGCCCCTCGGGGTACTGCGGCGCAATCAGGTCCACGCGCCAGAGCGGGAGCACATACGCCGAGGCGAGCAGCGCGACGGCCGCCAGCACGAACCAACGGGCCCGGGATGTCATGGTCACTGCCCTCCGCGTGCGGGATTCCGGCGATTCGTCGTGCCCGTGAGGGCGACGGTCGAGCCCGCCGGCGAGACGCGCAGGTAGCCCTGCATTTCCTGATGCAGCGCGCTGCAGAAGTCGGTGCAGTAGAAGGGGAATACGCCCGGCTTCTCCGGCACCCAGCGAAGGGTCTTGGTCTCGCCGGGCATCACCAGCAGCTCGGCGTTCCGCGCCCCAAGCATGGCGAAGCCGTGCGGCACGTCCCAGTCCTGCTCGAGGTTCGTGACATGGAACAGCACCGTATCGCCGACAATCACGCCCTCGATGTTGTCCGGCTCGAAGTGCGAGCGGATGGAGGTCATGCGGACGTGCACCACCTTGCCGCGGCGCTCCACGCCGGTCTCGCGCGCCGAACGGGCGACGAAGGGATGGCGATTCTCCGCCAGCGAGTAGAAGCGCTTCTGGCGCTCGCGGACAAGGCTGGCGTCGATGGCGTTGGCGTAGTGCGGCTCGCCGATGGTCGGGAAGTCGAGCAGCAGCTGCATCTTGTCGCCCGAGATGTCGTAGAGCTGCGCGGAGTGCGCGAGCTCAGGGCCCGTGGGCAGGTAGCGGTCCTTCGTGATCTTGTTCATCGCCACCGCGTAGCGGCCGTAGGGTTTGCGCGTGCCGCCGCCGGGGATCATCAGGTGGCCCACCGCGTAGTAGGTCGGCGCACGGTCCACGACCTCCCAGGTCCCGAGCTTCCACTTCACGATCTCGGAGGAGAGGAACATCGACGTGTAGGCATAGCCCTTGCCATCGAACTCGGTGTGGAGGGGGCCGAGGCCCGGCTCCTGCACCTCACCCGCGATGGTGGCCTCGTACTTGAGCACCGGGATGCCCTCGAGATCGCCCTCGAACTCGTTGTTCCTGATGGCGTCGAGCATCTTCACCGCCGAGTGGACCGGGATCGTGGCTGCCAGCTTGCCGCCGGCCACGATGAACTCGCCGGTGGGATCCACGTCGGCGCCGTGCGGGGACTTTGGCGTCGGCATGAAGTAGATCACGCCGGGGCATTCGGCCGGCGTGAGCTGCAGGACGCTGGTCCTGCGCTCGGACCGTGCCGACCGCGTGAACTCGTCCATGTAGTTGTGGCGATAGTCCACACTGGCGCGCCGACCCTTGCCCGAACGGGCGCAGGCCTCGGCCGCGCGGTAGTTCACGGCCGCGATGTAGTCCTTGTCGTTCTGCGAGGCGTTGACCTCAAGCAAGGTGTTGGCCTGCTCGGAGTTGTAGCTGGAGAAGAACATCCAGCCGGCGGACGGGCCCTTGCCCGCGCGCGCGAGGTCGTAGTTGAAGCCCGGCACGATCAGCTGGAAGGCGATATCCATCTTCCCCGGCTCGTTCGCCGTGATGAAGGAGATCTGGCCCTTGAAGAACGTCTTGTACTCGGCAATCGGCACGTCGCGGTTCGGCACCGGGATGCTGAAGCGCGTGGACGATACGATGTACTCGGAGTTTTCGGTCACGAACGGCGAGGCGTGATTGCCGGCGGCGTTCGGGATCTCGAGGATCTCGGAGGTCTCGAAGGTCGTGAGGTCGATGCGCGCCACGCGCGGCGTATTGTTGCCGTTCACGAACAGCCATCGCCCGTCGTCCTCGCCGTCGGTCTGCGAGAGCGCGGTGTGGTGCAGGTCGTCCCAGGGGATGAAGCCGTAGGACGTCTCGAGCATCGGCCTGGTCTCCTCGGAGTATCCCCAGCCGTTCTCGGCGTGCTGCGAGAACACGGGGATCACCCGGAGCAGGCGACCGGAGGGCAGGCCGTACACGCTGACCTGGCCATTGAAGCCGCCGGAGAAGAAGCCGTAGAGCTCATCATAGGCGCCCGGCGCGACGTACACGCGCTCGGCGCTCGCGGCACTGCCGGCGAGGGAAGCCGGCCCGCGGCCCGCGCAGGCGTACCCGAGACCAGCGACGGCGAAGAGCACCGCACCGGCGATCAGGCGGGAACGGGAGAACAGCGGCATAGGGACCTCACGGCCATAGGGGGGTGATGCGCCGGATGCGGACCGGCCGATCCAGGGGCTTGCCCTGGACGAAGCAAAGATGCATATTACTTGCATCTTTCGACCAGTCCGGAAAATCCGGAACCTCTGTCAGGCGAACCCCCGACACGGCACCCGCGTGCGACTCACCCGCCACACCGACAACGCCCTGCGCGCCCTCATCTACCTCGGAATCCACGCCGAGGAGGGGCCCGCCCGCATCACGGACATCGCCCGGCGGATGGGCATGAGCCAGGACCACCTGGCCAAGGTGATTGCCCGCCTGGCCCAGCTGGGCTACGTGGAGACCCTTCGCGGCCGCGACGGCGGCGTGCGCCTTGCACAGGCAGCGGCGGACATCAATGTCGGAGCGGTGGTCCGCGCTACGGAAGACAACCTGGACCTCGTCGAGTGCTTCGATCCGAGCAAGAACCGATGCCCGATTGCACCGGCCTGTGCGCTGGCGCCGGCGCTCGACGACGCCCTGGCTGCCTTCCTCGGCGTGCTTGACCGCTACACGGTCGCCGACCTCACCGCCAAGCCGCGTGCGCTGACACGGCTCTTTGTGGCCTGACGGCCAGACAGGTGCTCGGCTCCGCACACCCCCCGCTGACCCCGCCGCCCCCGCCCCGGCCACCGGCCCGGGCCCGCCCCCCCCCCCCCCCCGCCC
>JAYQOZ010000073.1:0-4545 GCA_038145035.1 Gemmatimonadaceae bacterium
CACGAGGATATCGAGGCGCGTGGCGCCCAGGGCCTTCCGGACGCCGATCTCGCGCGTGCGGTCGGTGACGGACACCATCATGATCGCCATCACGCCAATGCCGCCCACCAGCAGCGCCACGCTGGCCAGCACCAGCATCACGACGAAGAACACGCCGGTGAGCTGGTTGAACACCTCGAGGATCTGATCCGAGCTCACGAGGTCAAAGCTGTTGCGCTGCGCCGGGCGCAGCCCGCGGCGCTCGCGGAGCGCGATGGTCACCGCCGCCTGCGCATCCCCCACGCTCACGTCCGGCCGCGGCTTCACCGGAATCCACAAGGCGTTCGTGCGATCGATGCGATAGCCGGCGTCCAGCATCCGGAAGGGGATGATGGCGCCCGTCGCCGACCCCGGCGGCGAGAAAATGTTCTCCGGCGGCAGGTAGAGCCCGATGACGGTCGCCGGCCGGCCGCCCACCTGGATGGTCTTGCCGAGGATGGATTCGCGCCCGAACAGCCGTCGCGCCATCGCATCGTCGACCACGACCACCGCGGCGCCGCCCGTCAGCTCCGCGCGCGTGAACCAGCGTCCCTCGGTCAGTTCGCCGCCCTGGATCTCGGAAAATCCGTCGTCCGCCCCGAACACCGCCGTGGGCTGCGTCCGCTCTCCGCGGTAGGAGAGTCGCGTCAGCGTCTGTCCCCAGAGCGCGGCGTATCCCACCTCCGGCAGCCGACGCACCAGGTCGGCCTCGGCCTCGGTCAGGTCCGGCCGGATACGCACGTAGGCCGGCGGATTATCGGGATTGATCGGCGTGCTCGAATACGCCTTCAGCACGTAGAAGGTGGTGGGGCCGGCGATCTCCACCGTGCGGATGATCTGCGTCTTCAGTCCCGCCACCAACGACGCCATGGTCATCACCGTGGCGACACCGATGACCACACCCAGGATCGTGAGGCCGCTGCGCAGCTTGGAGACACGCAGCGTCTCCATCGCGATGCCGAGGTTTTCGCGGTACTGGTCGAAGACGCCGAGGCGCACGCTCACTCCGCCCGCATCGCGGTCACGGGATCCAGCCGCGCCGCGCGCCGCGCCGGATACACGCCGAAGATCACGCCGATCCCGGCGCCCAGTGCCAGCGCGACCAGCACGGACCACCAGGTGATGCGCGCCGGCAGCGGACTCACCACCGACACCAGGAGAGCGAAGGCCCAGCCCGCGAGTACGCCCAGGAGGCCGCCCATGGCGCTCAGCGCGATGGTCTCGGCCAGGAACTGGCGCTCGATGTCGCGCGAGCGTGCGCCCACCGCCTTCCGGATGCCGATCTCCCGCGTGCGCTCGTTCACGGCCATCAGCATGATGTTCATGATCACGATGCCGCCGACGACGATCCCGATGGCGACCACGGCGGGAATCACCGCGAAGAGCACCTTCGTGAGGTTGCGCCAGAAGTCCACCAGCGCGTCGGCCGTCTCCACCGAGAAGTCATTCTCCTCGATCGGGCGCAGCCCGTGGGCCAGCCGCATCGCCTCCTCGGCCCGCGCCATCGCCCCGGGGATGTCCTCGGCCTCCGGCATCTTCACCGAGATGGTCGTGGTGAGCCGTCGGCCGTAGCGCATCTCGAAGCGCGAGATCGGGATCAGCGCGAAGGCATCGAACGACTGTCCGAGGACGCGGCCCTTCGGCGCGTTCACGCCGATCACCGTGAAGCGCTCGCCGGCCAGGCGAACCTCCTGGCCGATGGGATCCACCGACCCGAAGAGCTTCTCGGCGACCTCCGCGCCCAGCACCGCTACCGGCATGCGCGCCGAGACGTCCACGGCGGACATCGCCCGGCCGCGCTCGACGCGGTAGTCCTGTACCATCTGGTACTCCGGCGTGATGCCGAAGACGAGCACGCTGCCGATGGTGCGGCCCCGCCAGATCACGTCCGTGCTCGGGGTCGGCCAGCCGGACTGCATCGAGATGGCCTCGGCGTCCGGCAGGGCCTCGCGCACCGCGGCGACGTCACGGGCCGAGATCCGCGGTCTCCGCTGGACCTTCTCCCACCGGTCGTCGTTGAAGGCGCCGAGCTGGATCGGCGTCCGTCGCACCTGGAAGGCGTTTGCGCCGACCACCGCCCCCGCGATGTTCTCCTTCACGTACGCGTTCATCCCCTGGATGATGGCGACCACCGCAATGAGGAACGCCACGGAGACGATGATGCCGAGCAGCGTGAAGAAGCTGCGCAGCTTGTTGCCGATGATCTGTGCGAACGCGATGCCGAGGACGTCGAGGGGGCGCACCCCTGCAATTTATCGAGTGTCCCGTCCCATCGCGCGGCGGAAACGGCCGAAGCACCCGCGGGACTCCGCGGCCGCAATCGCGGGATGCCGGCACGCGACCGGGTAGGGGTCGGCCACCCTACTCGTGTCGCAGCGCCTCGACGGGATCCATCCTGGAGGCCCGCGTGGCGGGCAGCATCCCGAACACGATGCCGGTGAGCGCGGCCCCGAGCAGCGAGGCGACGATTGCCCCGAGCGGCACCGACGCCGGGATGGTGGAGTTGGTCCGGATCACCCACGCGAGCAGCCCGCCCAGCACCAGGCCGATCAACGCCCCCAGGCTGGTGAGGGTGGCGGCCTCGACGAGGAACTGCCACAGGATGATCCCACGAGTGGCGCCCAAGGCCTTCCGGACGCCGATCTCGCGGGTGCGTTCGGTCACCGAGATCATCATGATGGCGACCACGCCGACGCCGCCCACCAGCAGGCCCACGGCCGACAGCCCGAGACCGACCATGAAGATCGCGCCGAAGAGCTGGTCGAACACCTCCATCATGCGGTCCTGGCCGACGAGGAAGAAGTTGTTCACCTGGCTCGGGCGCAGGCCACGCATGCCGCGCAGCGAGGCGGTCACCGCGTCCATGGCGTCGTCGCGCGAGACCCCGGCCTTGGGACGCACCATGACCATCATCGAGCGCCGCCACACGCCCATCCGGCGATAGGCGGTCATCATCGGCATCACCATGCGCGGCGTATCCGGCCCGCGGCCGTCCAGCGACTTCAGGAAGCCGGCCTTGGTATGGTAGACACCAATGACGGTGAAACGCCGGCCCTCGAGGTCCACTTCCTTGCCGATGGGGTCGGAATCGAGAAACAGCTCATCGGCGAGCTTCCTGTTGACCAGCACCACCTGCGCCGAGCCGTCGTGTTCGCTCTGCGTGAACGTGCGGCCCGGAAACACGTCGGCCTGGTCCGTCTGGATCCACTCCGTGCTCTGCGCGTCGTAGCCGACATTCTTCACGATGCGGTCGCGATAGCTCACCGTGCTGCTGCCGAACAGCCAGGCCATCGCGTGCTCCACCTCGGGGAGCGCGCGCACCGCCTGCCACTCCTCCAGCGACACGCCGGGATAGCGACGCTCCGGGCAGTCGTCCGAGGTCGGGTTGCAGGCGTTGAAGCCGGGGTTGCGGCGCCGGATCTGGAAGGTGGCGGTGCCGAACTCATCCATGTCCGACTGGAAGCTCTGCCGAATGCCGTGCACCGTTGCCCCCATCGCGACCACCACGAACACACCGACGGCGACGCCGGAGATGGTCAGCGCGGCACGCACCTTGTTGGCGCGGAGGGAGTCGATGGCAATCACCATGCCCTCGACGGTCATCTGGAGGCGGTCCCAGAAGCGCACGGGCTACTCCTGCCGCAGGGCTGCGATGGGATCCAGCCGCGAGGCGCGGCTGGCCGGATAGATGCCCGCGGCGATGCCGACACCGGCGCCGACCACCAGTGCGAACACCAGCGACCAGGGCGCCACGCTGGCCGGAAGCGGCGTCAGGGCCGCGATCAGCTGCGACATGGCGATGCCGAGGGCCGCGCCGATGGCGGCGCCCAGTACGGAGAGCGTCGCGGCCTCCACCAGGAATTGCGAGATGATGTCACGCCGCCGTGCGCCCAGCGCCTTGCGCACCCCGATCTCCCGGGTGCGCTCCGCCACGGCCACCAGCATGATGTTCATGATCACCAGTGCGCCGACCACAAGCCCGATGGCCGGCAGGGCGGTGCCAAAGAGGATCAGCTTGCCCTTGAGCTCGTCGAAGAAGCCAAGGGCCGCGTCCGAGGTCTCGAGCGCGAAGTTGTCGTCGTCGCCCGGCCCGAGGCGGCGGAAGCCGCGCATGGCGCTGCGCACGGTCTCCATGCCATCCTCGAGGATCTCGCGGGTCGGGGCCTGCACGGTGATGCGCCCGATGTCGCCGCGGGGCCGGACGGCCCGCGCCAGCGGCGACGTGTATGGGGCGATGGCCAGGCGGTCCATCGAGAAGCCGAACACCGAGCCCTGCGGCTCCACCACCCCGATGACGGTGTAGATCTGGCCGGCGATGCGCAGCTGCCGGCCCAGCGGGTCGAGATTCGGCCAGTAGTACGACGCTACCTCGTCGCCGATGACGATGACCTTGGCGCCCGCTGCGACATCCTGCGGTCCGAAGGCGCGTCCCGTGGCGATGCCGAACTTCTTGATCTCGAAGTAGCTGGCGTCCGTGGCGACCGCCTGCACGTCACGCGGCCGCATGCCTGGCGAGAATGCGGGGAC
>JAYQOZ010000073.1:4555-9030 GCA_038145035.1 Gemmatimonadaceae bacterium
GGTCTCGTTGACGCGCGCGACGCGGAACGAGGGTCCCAGGGCGTTCTGCACCACGTCGGCGTCGAGGTCATAGATCCTCGGCCGCCGCAGGAAGGCGCGCCACTCGTCGTCGGATTCGTTCGGCGTGAAGTTCGGCCAGCGTCGCACGTCGAAGGTGTTCACGCCGATGATCTTGGCCGCGAAGTCGTTCTCGACGTAGTCGCTCATCCCCTCGACGATCGAGACGACCGCGATCAGGAACATGACGCCGATCATCACGCCGACCAGCGTGAAGAAGCTCTTGAGTTTCTGCACCCGGATGGTGGCGAGGGCGAGTCGGACGGCTTCGAAGACAGGCATCGGGAGGTCGGGAGATGGCGTCCGGCTGTGGCGGGACGGGGGCCGCAGCTCCCGCCCGCGGCGGTTACAGCTGGATGCCGAGCTTCTCGGTGAACACATCACGGCGCTCGTCACTGGCGATCTGGCCGTCGCGCAGGACGACCACGCGACGCGCGTGCGCGGCGATATCAGGTTCGTGCGTGACCATGATGACCGTCTGGCCCGTGTCGGCGAGGCCCTCGAAGACCCGCATGATCTCCTCGGAGGTCTGCGAGTCGAGGTTACCCGTCGGCTCGTCCGCCAGCAGGATGGACGGGCGGTTCACCAGGGCACGGGCGATGGCCACGCGCTGGCGCTGACCGCCCGAGAGCTCATTCGGACGGTGATGCACGCGCTCACCAAGCTGGACCTTCTCCAGCGCCTCCATCGCGCGGTCGCGGCGCTCGGTGGCGGAGATGCCGGCGTAGACCAGCGGCAGTTCCACGTTCGCCAGGGCCGTCGCGCGGGGGAGCAGGTTGAAGGTCTGGAAGACGAACCCGATCTCCTTGTTCCGCACGCGGGCCAGCTCGTCGTCCTTCATCGTCGAGACGAGCTGTCCGTTGAGCCAGTACTCGCCGGCGTTGGGGGTATCGAGGCAGCCGATGATATTCATCAGCGTCGACTTGCCCGAGCCCGAGGGGCCCATGATGGCGACGTACTCGTTGCGGCGCACGGCAAGGTCCACGCCGCGGAGCGCGCGGACGATCTCGCCGCCCATGTCGTATTCCCGCTTCAGCCCGCGGGTGACGATCACCCACTCGCTGGAGGGGGCGGCACCGGCCGTCTGGACGATGGCCTCGCGCTCGGCGGTTGTGCTGATGGGTGCGTCGTCGATCTCGTGGCTCACTTGCCCTCCTCGGGCTTCTTGGCGTCCGGCTGCTCGCGGACGAGTTGTCCGTCCTTCAACTCTCGGATCGCCTGGTACGTGCCCGCCACGATGCGCTCGCCCGGCTGCAGTCCGTCGAGCACCTCGAAATGCTTCTCCCCCGCGATCCCGACCTTTACGGGGCGGAAGGTCACTTTGTTGTCCGCGCCCACGACGAAGACGCCCTCCACGTCGCGCTTGCCCACCTCGGGCGCCGGCGTGCCGCTGGTCGGCGGCGCGTCAGTCTGGGTGAGGGCTTCGTTCTCGCGCACGGTCAGCGCGATAATCGGGATCGACAGCACCTGCGACCGGGTGTCCGTGATGATCTTGGCGGTGGACGAGAAGTCCGGCCGCGTGTCCTCCGGCGCGTTGAGGATGCGCACGGTCACGAGGTAGTCGATGGCCTGGTCGGTGGAACCGGCGGCGGCCCGCGCCACGGAGCTGTTCGAGATCTCCGTCACCCGGCCGATGAAGGTCGTGTCGGGGAAGGCGTCGATCTGGACCACGGCCGAGTCGCCCACGCTGATGCGCGAGACATCGGTCTCGTCCACCTTCACCTCGGTCTCGAGCACGCTCATGTCCGAGATGGTGAGCAGAATCGCGGCGTCGCGGTTCAGCGTGCCCATGATGGCCGTCTCGCCGGCCTCGACGTTGAGCCGCGTCACGCGGCCCGTCATCGGGGCGTAGATGGTGGTGCGCGAGAGCTGCCAGCGGGCCTCCTCGAGCCCCGCCTCGGACTGCTTGACGCCTTCCTCGGCGGCGGTGACCAACGCCTGGTTCACGTCGAGCTGCGTGCGCAGCTGCTCGAACTCGGCGTTCGAGACCAGTGCCGCGTTCTGCTTCCGGATTTCCTCCTGGCGCTCGTAGTTCCGGCGCGCCTGCAGCTCGTTCGCGCGGGCCTGCGCCAGCGACGCGCGGGCGTTGGCCAGCGCTGCCTCGGCGCGCTGCACCTGTGCCTCGAACTGCTTGGGGTCGATCTGGAGGAGGAACTGGCCCTCCTTCACCCAGTCACCTTCCTTCACCGAGAGCCGCGTGATGCGGCCCGTGATGTCGGCGGAGAGGTCCACCTTGGTCTCGGGGACCACCTGCCCGCTGGCCGTCACCGAGGCCACCAGGTCGCGGGACTCGATGCCCTCGATGCGGACGATCGTGCCCTTGCCGCCGGAGCGTGCCGCGGCCGTGGCCGCGACGGCAGCCACCGCCACCACCACCACGCCCGCGATGCCCAGCTTCATCTTCTTGCTCATAGTCCTCTCAGGTCAGCGAAGCGTGCGGCCGACGGCGTTTTCCAGCGCCGCGTACGCCCGGTGGAATTCATAGACCGCGTCAATACGGTCCGTCTCGGCCCGCTCGTACTCGCCCCGCGCCGTGGTCAGGTCCACGAACGTGTTGGCGCCTACCCGGTACCGCTCCTCGGCGAGCTGCAGTGCCTCGCGCGCGGTGGCGGCATTCCGGTCCTGCAGATCCACCGCCCGGCGGGCGGCCTGTAGCGTCACCAGCGCCGACGTCACGTCGGCCGTCAGCTGCAGCTCCTGCCGGCGCACGCCGTACTCGGCGTCGCGGCGGGCGGCGTTGGCCTGCTGCAGCCGCGTCTCGCGGCCGAGGCCATCGAAGAGCGGCAGCGAGATGCTCAGCGAGAGGTTGTACGGGTTCCGCGTAAAGTCGAAGGGGAACCGGTTGTTCGCGTCACGGATGGCCTGCTCGTCGGCGGGCGTGAAGACGATCAAGGCGCACTGCGCCGAGATGCTCGAGAGGCCGGCGCCGACGCGCAGCGAATCGGTGGACAGGCAGCTGGCCTGCCGGCTCAGGGTCTGCGCCTGGGCCTGGGCCACCGTGATGCCGACGTCGGTCTGTTTCTGGGTGAAGGCACCCACGGAGGCCGAGAACGAGACGGTGGGCGTGTACTCACCGCGGGCCGAGCGCACCCCGGCCACCGCGACGCGCTGGCGCGCCGCTGCAGCCTGCAGCGTAGGGTTCTGCCGCCGTGCGGTGGCCAGCAGGTCGTCGAGCTGGAAGCTCGGCGTGGTCATGGGGAGGTCGGCCGTCAGCTCGAGGCCATCGGGCATCGGGACGCCCAGCTGCTGGACCAGGCGCAGGCGCTCGACCTCGGCCGTATTCCGGGCCCGGAGGGCGGCGACTTCCTGCTGTCCCAGCTGCACCTCGGCGCGCTTGACGTCCAGCGTGGTGCCGGCGCCGACGCCGGCGCGGGCCTGTGCCAGTTCCAGCTGCAGGCGTTGCTGGATCACCAGCGTGTCCTGCAGGTTGGCGCGGGCCTGCGTCTGCAGGGCGAGCAGGTACTGCTGCGTCACGCCGGCGCGCAGGGAGAACAGCGCTGCCTCGACTTCCGCATCGGCGGCGTCGAGCTCGGAGTTGGCGCGCTTGATGTTGTTGAAGGTGTTCCAGCTCAGCCGGGAGCTGGCTGAGAGGTTCCACGACGAGGACAGGATGTCCGACGTCGCGCCGAAGGCGACGCCGCCGAAGAACTGCGGGCGGCCTTCACGGTAACCGGCACCGAAACTGGCGTCGGCGCTGGGGAGCAGGGCGCCGTACGCCGCCCGCGAGCCGGCCAGCGCCCGCGTCCGGCCATTCACCGCTTGCTGGTACAGCGGATTGTTGCGACGCGCGATCTCGAGCGCCTCATCCAGCGACAGCGACGTCCGTGTGGGAGCCTGCGCCCCCAGGGGAAGGGCGACACAGAGCGCGAGGAGGGCGTAGCGATGGAGTCGTGGCACCGTGGATACTCAGGGGAGAGGAAGAACAGAGTCGTACTCCTTTACGATTCGCCCGGCGAAAGGGTTTCAGCGGGCGGGTCGTCGCGGATGGCTTCGATGCCGGAGGCCGGCTCGCGCGCCCGCAGCAGGCGTCCCGATGCGTCGGTCCAGATTTCCCACACGAGGGCGCCGCCTTCCGCCTCGCGGATCGTCCAGCGCCGCGCCACGAGCTCGCGCAGCCCCAGGGCCACACGGTCCGGCGCCTCTTCCTGGATCGTTACGCGCCGTCGCTGCAAGGCGCTGGGGCTGAACAGTGTCACGGGGCGCCCCGCGCCGAAGCGGAGCACGAACCAGACGTGGTGCACGACGCCGGTCTCGGCGATGAACGTGTCGTCCGGCAGCCGGAACGCCCGGGCCGACTCGCCGCCCTGATGCAGCACCCGTCCCGACCATACGCCCCGGTCCAGCTCCCCGACGACACTGCGAAGCAGGCGACCCGCGTCGCGACTCTCCACCTGGAGCCGCAATGGGGTTCCGGCGGA
>JAYQOZ010000074.1:0-9006 GCA_038145035.1 Gemmatimonadaceae bacterium
GGCCAGCCCGGCCAGATGGAATCCGCGGAGCGCCTCCTCGACCTGCTGCAGGGCAGCGAGATCCGCGAGTCCCACCGCAGCGACGATCCCCGCGTGCAGGACGCCTACGGCCTGCGCTGCATGCCGCAGGTGCACGGCCCGGTGCTGCAGGCCATCGAGTTCGCGGAGTCGCTGATCGCGCCCGAACTGAACGCGGCCACGGACAACCCGCTGGTCTTCGACGACGGCACGATGCTGTCGGGCGGCAATTTCCACGGCCAGGCCGCCGCGATGGCGCTGGACGTGCTGGCCATCGCGATGACGAACCTCGCCGTGATGAGCGAACGTCGCACGGACCGGCTCGTACACCCCGACCTGAACGAGGGCCTGCCGCCGTTCCTCACCGCGACGGCCGGTGTCAGCTCGGGCTTCATGATGGCGCAGGTGACGGCCGCCGCGCTGGCCAGCGAGTGCAAGGTGCTCGCGCATCCGGCCAGCGTGGACAGCATCCCCACGGACGGCAGCAAGGAAGACGTGGTGCCGATGGCGATGGGGGCGGCCACGAAGCTTCGGCGCATCCTGCACAACCTGCGGCACGTGCTGGCGGTCGAGCTCATGTGCGCCGCGCAGGGGCTCGAGTCGCGGCGGCCGATGCGCTCGGGCGCCGGCGTCGAGCGTGCGCATGCGGCGATTCGCGCGCGGGTGCCCAAGCTCGAGGCGGACCGCGTGCTCGGGCCGGATATCGAGTCACTGGCCGTGGGCGTGGCGCTGGGCGAGTTCGCGTAGCACCGGGCCGGGCCCACCCGGCGCGGGAATCGCTAAATTGCCGGCATGGCCACCACCGCATCCCCACGCACCGTCCGCGCCCCGCGCGGCTCCGAGATCTCCTGCAAGGGCTGGCAGCAGGAAGCCGCGCTCCGCATGCTGATGAACAACCTCGACCCCGAGGTGGCGGAGCGCCCCGAGGACCTCGTGGTGTATGGCGGCACGGGGAAGGCGGCGCGCAGCTGGGAGGCCTTCGACGCCATCGTGGCGAGCCTTCGCGCGCTCGAGAACGACGAGACGCTGCTCGTGCAGAGCGGGAAGCCGGTGGCGGTCTTCCGGACGTCGGTGCATGCACCCCGCGTGCTCATCGCCAACTCAAACCTCGTCGGACGCTTCGCGACCTGGGAGCATTTCCGGGAGCTGGAACGGCAGGGCCTGATGATGTACGGCCAGATGACCGCCGGGTCGTGGATCTACATCGGCTCGCAGGGCATCGTACAGGGCACCTACGAGACCTTTGGCGCGGTCGCACGGCAGCACTTCGGCGGCACGCTGGCCGGCCGCTTCGTGCTCACCGCGGGACTTGGTGGCATGGGCGGGGCGCAGCCGCTGGCGGCCACCATGAATGACGCGGCGATCCTCGGTGTCGAGGTGGACCCGACGCGTATCCAGAAGCGTCTGGACACCGGCTACTGCGACCGGATGACGACGGATCTCGACGAGGCCATGACCTGGATCCGTGAGGCCCAGGCGACCAGGCGTGGTCTCTCGGTGGGTCTGGTGGGCAATGCCGCGGATGTCCTGCCGCAGATGGTCGCGCGCGGCATCACGCCGGACGTGGTGACCGACCAGACCTCGGCGCACGACATGCTCAACGGGTATGTGCCGCACGGGATGTCGCTGGCGGAGGCGGCGGCGCTGCGCGGCGGCGACCCGCAGGAGTACCTGCGCCGCTCGACGGCCAGCGCCGTCGTGCACGTGCGCGCCATGCGCGCGATGCAGGAGGCGGGAGCCATCGCCTTCGACTACGGCAATAACATCCGCACGGTGGCCTACGACGCCGGCCTCGAGGATGCCTTCGAGATTCCGGGTTTCGTGCCGGAGTACATCCGGCCGCTGTTCTGCGAAGGGAAGGGGCCGTTCCGCTGGGCCGCACTCTCGGGTGACCCGGCCGACATCGCCCGGACCGACGAACTCGTCCTGTCGATGTTCCCGCAGGACGAGCACCTGAAGCGCTGGATCACGATGGCCCGCGAGCGCATCCACTTCCAGGGGCTGCCGGCCCGCATCTGCTGGCTGGGGCAGGGGGATCGCGCGAAGTTTGGCGTGGCGCTCAACGACCTGGTGGCGAAGGGCGAGCTGCAGGCGCCGATCGCCATCGGCCGCGACCATCTCGACACCGGCTCCGTGGCCTCGCCCTTCCGCGAGACCGAGGCGATGAAGGACGGCACGGACGCGGTCGCGGACTGGGCCATCCTCAATGCGCTCGTGAACGTCGCCGCTGGCGCGAGCTGGGTGAGCTTCCACCACGGCGGCGGCGTGGGCATCGGCAACTCCCTGCACGCGGGGCAGGTCATCGTCGCGGACGGCACGCCCGAGATGCGCCTGCGCCTCGAGCGCGTGCTCACCAACGACCCGGGCATGGGCGTGGCACGGCATGCGGATGCGGGCTACGAGACCGCCGTCGAGACCGCCCGCCGGACGGGGCTGAAGCTGCCGATGCTCGGAACGGCCTGAGCGCCGAGTGCTCAGCACCCGTTTCTCGGCCTGGGACCTCGTCCCGTTCAGCATCAAGTACGCGAAGCTTCGCTGGCAGCGGCGTCCGGTCCTCGTGCACTTCGAGGTCACGATGCGCTGCAACGCCCGGTGCAGCTTCTGTGACTACTGGAAGACCTCGTCGGAGATGAAGGCGCAGGAAGCACGGTCCTTCGTCGACGCGGCGCGGCACTTCAATCCGATGCTGGTCACGTGGACGGGCGGGGAGCCGCTGCTGCGGCAGGACCTCGAGGACCTGGTGGCGGCGGTGGATGGCGCCATCCGCACCAAGTACGCGACCATCATCACGCACGGTGCGATGCTGACCCTGGAGCGGGCGCGCTCGCTCTGGGCGGCGGGCATCGGGCAGTTCAGCATCTCGCTCGACTACCTGGACGGCCGCCACGACGCGGCCCGTGGCATCCCCGGCCTCACCGACAGGATCATGGCCGTGGCGCCGGCGATGCGCGCCCAGGGCATGACGGTGCGCTTCAACACCGTGATCAAGGACGACAATCTCGACGAGATCCTGCCGCTGGTGCGGGCGGCGGAGCGCATGCGCGTGGGGGTGAACCTCAGCGTCTATACCGACTTCAAGAACGGGAACCGGGCGCACCTGGTCCGCGGGGAGCAGCGCGCGCGCGTCGACGCACTGGTGGCGGAGCTGCTGGCCTTCAAGCGTCGGCGCCGCGGCACGCTCTCAAACTCGGATCACTACATCGCCAACATCCCGCGCTACCTGCGCGGCGAGATGACGGAGCCCTGCCGCTCGGGGCAGGACACCGTTCACATCGATCCGTACGGCCACGTGCGGCGCTGTCCGGACTTCCCGGCGGACGGGCACTGGTCCAGCTACGAACGCTACGCGCCGATCAGCTGCAATCGCTGCTATTACGCCTGCCGTGGCGAGGCCCAGGCCCCGCTGCGGCCCAATCGTTTCCTCGACCTGGTGGCTACGCCGTGACCGCGCCTCCTGCCACGACCCTGTTCATCAATGCCTCGCAGGTCGTCACCTGTGCGGGCCCGGCGCGGCCCCGTCGTGGCGCGGAACTCGCCGACGCGCAGGTGCGCGCGGACGCGGGCGTGGCGGTGTCGACGGAGGGTCGGGTGCTCGCGGTGGCCCCCGATGCCGAGCTGCGGGCGGCGCATCCTCGTGCGACGCTCGTTGACTGCGCGCGCGGTGTCCTCACGCCGGGCTTCGTCGACTCGCACACCCACGCCATCTTCGGTCGGCCGCGGCACGAGGAACAGGAGCTTCGCGCCGCCGGGGTCGGCTATCTCGAGATCGCGAAGCGTGGCGGCGGCATCCACAGCTCCGTGCGGGACCTGCGCGCGCGCAGTGAGGACGAGCTGGTGGCGATGGCCCGCGAGCGCCTCCTGCGACTCGCGGCGCACGGCACGACCACCGTCGAGGTGAAGTCGGGCTACGGGCTGTCGCTCGACGCGGAGCTCAAGACCCTGCGCGTGATCCGTCGCCTGCAGGCGGAACTTCCGCTTCGGCTCGTGCCGACCTTTCTTGGCGCGCACGAGATTCCGCTGGAGTACCGCGAGGCCCCGCGCAGTCGCGAGGCGTATCTCGCGCTGGTCATCGAGGAGATGCTGCCGGTGGTCGCCCGCGAGGGGTTGGCGCGGTTCTGCGACGTGTTCTGTGAGCCCGGGGTCTACACCGCGGAGGAGTCGCGGCGCCTGCTCACCGCGGCCCGTGGGCACGGGCTGGGCCTCAAGCTGCACGCCGACGAGCTCGAGCACGCCGCCGCGGCCGAACTCGCGGCCGAACTGGGCGCCACCAGCGCCGACCATCTGGCGGCCATCTCGCCGGAGGGCATCCGTGCCCTCGCCGGCGCAGGCACCGTGGCCACGCTCCTCCCCGGCACGATGCTGTTTCTCGGGCGTCCGAAGCAGGCCCCGGCGCGGACCCTCATCGAGGCGGGCTGCGCCATCGCACTCGCCTCGGACTTCAATCCCGGCACCAGTCCCACGGTGAACTTCCCGCTGATCCTGACCCTCGCCGTGAGCCAGCTTCGTCTCAGCGTGGCGGAGGCCTTTGTGGCGGCGACCGTCAACGGGGCGGCCGCCGTGGGGCTTGCGGAGCGCGTGGGGCAGGTCGCCCCGGGCTTCGAGGCGGACCTGGCACTCTTTGACGTCGCGGACCACCGCGAGATCCCCTACTGGTACGGCGATCGCCGCTGCATCGCGACCTGGGTGCAGGGGCGTCCGGCGCATCAGGGCTAAACCCTGCCTAAACGCTGCCCAAACGCTTGTCACGCCGATGGTTTGGCGGGTACCTTTCACCCTCTTCCGCCCTCGGCGCTTTATCGTACGCGCCTCGCCTCCCGACGCCCGCTCGCATGGCAGACATCGTCAAGCTGAAGAAGAAGGCGGCCGACCTCGAGGCCAAGAAGCAGCTCGACAAGGCCCTCGATATCTATCGCGGAATCATCGAGGCGTACGAGGCGGGCGACGAGGACCCCATCGACATCCCTCTCTACAATCGCGTGGGGGACTTGTTGCAGAAGGGTGGAAACCTCGCCGAGGCCGTGTCGGTGTGGGAGAAGGCCGTCGCCCACTACACCGAGGGCGGGTTCTTCAACCCCGCCATTGCGCTCTGCAACAAGATCCTGCGCCAGTCACCCGGGCGCACGGTGATCTACTACAAGCTCGGCAAGATTCACGCGCAGAAGGGGTTCAAGGGCGACGCGCGCCAGAACTTCCTCGAGTACGCCAGCCGCCAGCAGAAGGCCGGCAACCTGAATGACGCCTTCAAGGCGCTGAAGGAGTTCGCCGAGCTCGTGCCAGGCCAGCACGACGTGCGGATGATGCTGGCCGACCAGCTCGTGAAGGCGGAGCGGAAGGACGAAGCCATCGAGCAGCTGCAGCTGGGGTATGCCCAGGCCGTCGCCGATGGACTCGACCATGACGCCGAGAAGCTCGCGGCGAAGATGAAGGAGATCGACCCGTCGGTGGAACCGAAAGCCGATGGGACGGCGTCGGGTGACGGTGGTGGTGGGCTGGTGTTCCTGGACCTTGATGACGCGCCGCAGGCCAAGCGCGCGACCAAGGCGGACATCAAGCGGGTCACCAAGGCGGTCGAGGGCCTCGAGTTGCTGACGCCAGAGACGCTGGAGGCCCCGAAGGCGCCTCCGGCGCGGCCGGCTGCGGCTGCGGAACCGGAGGTCCCGCTCCTGGAGATCGAACCTACGGTCAACGACGAGGAGATTCCGAAGCCGCGGGAGTCAGTCACTGGCCTTGAGATCACGAGTTTCGGGACCGAGGAGACCGAGGCCACGCCGGCCACGGATCTCCCCCTGATCGACACGGTGTCGGCCGACCTGGAGGGCGCGGCGGCCGAGGCACCTGACGTACCGATGCTGGATCTGGAGACCACCGATCTTGGAGGTGGCGCCACGGCGGCCGGCGATGCGCCGTTGATCGACCTCGAACCGACGGCGCTCGACGAGCCGGAGGTCATCGATGAGCCGGTCGTGGAGCCGCCGACCGTGCCGAGCGCCGAGACGCTGGCGGCGGCGGAGGCCGCGTGGGCCGATGAGCCGGCGGCCGAAGCGGCAGGGGACACCGCCGAGGCGGACACCAAGCCCGACGACTCCGGAATTTCCTTCATCGAGTCGGAGTCGTCGATCGCCGAGGTGGACGGCGTCCTGCTCGAGGTGGAACCCTCGGTGCCGGAGTCGACCTTCTTTGCCGACTCCCCGCAGGACGACAGCGGGCTGGAACTGCTGGAGGAAGGCGCCAGCGTCGAGCCCTTCGCCGTCGAGGGACCGCCCGCCACGCCGGCGGAACCCGCCCCCGCGGCGGCCGCCGCGGGCGCGCTGATTGACCTCGACGACACGGGTCTTGATCTCGAACTGCCGTCCGCGCCCCCGCCGCCGACGCTCGAGGACCTGCGAGACCGCGTCGCGGCCGAGCCAGGGAACTGGGCCGTGCGTCGGCAGTACGCCGAGACCCTGCTGGAGCGTGGGACGCGAGAGGATGCCATCGCCGAGCTGGAGGTGGCGATGGCGGGCTATGAGCAGTCCGGGGATCTCGAGACGGCGGGGTCCATCGCCGAGGAAATCGTCCGGCTGGAGCCCAGGTCCATCCGGCACCACCAGAAGCGCGTGGAGTTTGCCTTCCGGGACAACGACCGCTCGCGGTTGTCCGAGGCATACGTGGAGCTCGCCGACGCGCTGCTCGCGGACGGCCAGGCGCTGAAGGCCCGCGCGGTCTACCAGCGCGTGCTCGACATCAATCCGGACGACATCCGCGCCCAGGCCGCCATTGAGTCGATCACGGTGGTGGAGGAGCCGGAGCCGCCGGCTGCGCCGCGGCGCTCGACGATCAAGACGCCGCGCCGGCAGTCACCCCAGTCCACGGCCGCCGCCGAGGCGCCGGCAGCGAAGGCCGGCGACGGCGATGACGAATACGTCTCGCTCGGCGACTGGCTCCGCGAGGACGACGAGCCCAAGTCGACGCGTATGGTGGTGGAGGAGAAGGAGCCGACCGGCGACGAGCAGGCCGACTTCAAGGACATGCTCCGCAAGTTCAAGGAGGGCGTGTCCGCCAACGTCGAGGAGGAGGACCACGAGGCGCACTACGACCTCGGCGTGGCCTACAAGGAGATGGGCCTGATTGACGAGGCCATTGCGGAGTTCCAGAAGGCCCTGCGTGGCACGTCCGCCCGGGCACGCACCTTCGAGGCGCTGGGCCATTGCTTTGTCGACAAGGGACAGCTGCCGGTCGCTGCGACGATCCTGCAGCGCGCGCTGGCCGAGAAGGGCGTGGGCGACGAGGCGCTGGTCGGGGTGCTGTACCTGCTGGGCGCGATTGCCGAGCAGCAGAAGCAGTTCGCCGACGCCAAGAGGTACTACGAGCGGGTCTTCGCCGTGGACATCCAGTTCCGCGACATCGGGGATCGCCTGAATGCCGTGGAGCAGGGGCTCTGATGGCGCTGGACTCGCACATGCGCGTGCCGGTGGCCGCCGCGCTCCTGGAGATCCAGGCGCCGATCCGCGAGCGCCTCGAGCAGGTGCCCTCGGAGATGTGGCGGATCATCCAGGCGGACCTCGCGATCATCGAGGCGGCCAATGCGCACCTGAAGGGCATGCGCGGGAAGCTCTTCCGCCCGACGCTGCTGCTGCTGGCGTCGAGCCTCGAGGACGCGCCGGAGCCGCGCGCCGTGCCGCTGGCGGCCGTCGCCGAGCTGGTGCACCTGACCAGCGTGGTGCACGACGATTCGGTGGACCACTCGGTGCTGCGCCGCGGCCAGCCGACCATCAACGCCGTGTTCAGCCACCAGGTGGCGGTACTGATGGGCGACTTCCTGTTCTCGAAGGCCATCGCCGAGCTGGTGCGCCTCGGGGACCTCGAGCCGCTGCGGATCTTCACGCAGGCCTCGAGCGAGATGACCGTCGGTGAACTGCGGCAGCTGGCCAGCTTCGACGCGCTGAGCTTCAATGAGCTCGACTACACGACGTTGATCCGCGCCAAGACCGCCTCGCTGGTGGGCGCGGCCTGCGAGATGGGGGCCTTGGCCGGTGCTCCGCGCTTCCGGCGGCAGATGCGCACCTTCGGGGAGCGTCTCGGCATGGCCTTCCAGGTGGCGGACGACCTGCTCGACTACACGGAGCAGGAGGCCGTGACCGGCAAGCCGACGGGCAATGACCTGAGGGAGCACAAGGTCACGCTGCCCCTGATTGCCGCGCTGCCCCACATGTCCCGGGCGCAGCGCGTGCAGGTGGACACGCTCTTCGCCGACCCCGCGCCGGCTGACGCGGCGATCGCGGAGGTTGTCGGCATCGTGTCGGAGTGTGGCGGGCTCGACTACGCGCGCGCGCAGGGTGAACGGTACGCAGCGGAGGCGGAAGCAGCCCTCGACGACGTGCCGGCCTCCGAGGTGAAGCAGTCGCTGTCCGATGCGCTGGCGTACGTGATGGATCGGCGGGCCTGATGACGCTGCAGGGGTCCGCCAAGCATCGTCCGGGGTATCACGCCATCATTCTCGCCATCGGCTTCGTGCTGGGAGGATTCCTGACGCAGTTCGCCCGGATCTTCCTCCCCGCCGGTGCGGTGAAGGAGTTTCTCACCACCGGGGTGACGCCCAGCGTCGGCCCCTTGTCGGTGGATCTGGTTATCGTGAAGTTTGGACTTGGACCCATCGCGCTCGACGTCTCGCTGCTGAGCATTGTCGGGGTCCTCGCCGCCTATTTCGTGGCGCGTTCGCTGTTCTAAGGAGGATCAGATGTTCGGACTCGGACCGACCGAACTCTTCATCGGTCTCATCGTGGTATTGCTGCTCTTCGGCGCCAAGCGCATCCCGGAGATTGCTGGGTCGTTCGGCAAGGGCATCAAGGAATTCAAGAAGAACATGAACGAGGTGCAGCGCGAGATCAGCGCGCCCGCGGAATCGGCCAGCCTGCCGCCGGCCGCCGAGCGCCAGGAGCGCCCGGTGCGGCACGATGATGCGGCGGAGAAGGAGCCGAAGCGGCTGATGTAGACGGAGGAGGACAAGGG
>JAYQOZ010000075.1:0-8955 GCA_038145035.1 Gemmatimonadaceae bacterium
CCTGCACACGGTGATGACCACGCTGCTCGAGGAGCTGCTGTTCGAGCTGCCCGATCGCGGGACGGCGCCCGAGGTCGTGGATGCCAAGGGCGTGAAGGGCCGGCTGTCCGCGATCGCCGAGGACGAGGACCTCCGCAAGTACATCCTGTGATGCGGGCGTTCGTGTTCGTGGCGACCCTCACGGGCCTGGCGGCCTGCAACCGTGGGCTCGACCTCACCGACGCAGCCGCGGGGCAGCCGCCCTTCGCGGCCCTGCGCGGCATCCCCGCGTCGGGGCTGCGCGTCGGCCAGTTGCGGGCATATCGTCGCGAGATGGCCCCGTTGGCGGGCGTCGGACTGCAGGAGATCATCGACGGGCAGCTCGTCACCTTCGTGGTGCCGGTGTTCGATTCCACCAGCCTGTGGCCACGAGAGGAAGCCCTGATCCTCGTCGTCGAGGCGAGCAGGACCTGGGGCAGCGATTCGTTGGCGCACGTGGCCTGGGACTCCACCGCCCGCGCGGTCCAGGCCGCGCTGCCGGACACCAGGCCCTGCGCCGCCGGCGACCCGCAGGGTCGCTGGACCGTCCTCGAGTTTCCGCGCGGCGATAGCCTGGTGCTCTCCGCCGAGTACGAACCGTCGTATCTTTTGCTGGATTCGACGCGCACGCTCCCGACGACGCGTCTCGCCCTCCGCCGCGGCTCCCGCTGCGCCACGCCCTGACTGCCATGTCCGCCCACCGCGACTTCCTCGCGCTGCCCGATTTTTCCGCCGCCGAGCTGCGGGCGCTGTTTGCGCTCTCCGATCGCATGCGCCGCGGGGAGTACCGCAAGCGCCCGCTCGAGGGGCAGGCCCTCGCGATGCTGTTTCACAAGTCGAGCACGCGCACGCGCGTCTCGTTTGAGGTCGGCGCCTGGCAGCTGGGGGCGCATCCACTGTTCCTCACCCCGCGCGACGTGCAGCTGGGCCGCGGCGAGGACGTCGCGGACACGGCCCGCGTGCTCGGCCGTATGGTGAACGGCGTGATGATCCGCACCTTCGCCCACGCCGACGTCGAGGAGTTCGCCCGGTACTCCGAGGTACCGGTGATCAATGGTCTCACCGACCTCCAGCATCCCTGCCAGATCCTGGCAGACCTGCTGACGGTGCAGCAGCACCTCGGCACGTTCGACGACAAGGCCATCGCCTGGATCGGCGACGGCAACAACATGGCCAACAGCTGGTGCGATGCCGCGGCGTTGCTGGGCTTCGAGCTGCGACTGGCCTGCCCCGAGGGCTACGACCCGGATCCGGCAATCCTCGCGAATGCACAGGCGAAGGGGCGCGTGACCGTGTTCCGCGACGCGGCCGAGGCGGCGAGCGGGGCGGACGTGGTCACGACCGATGTCTGGGCCTCGATGGGGCAGGAGGAGGAGCAGGCCGTGCGCGCGCGCGCGTTCGCCCGCTTCCCGGTGGACGCGGCGGGGATGGGGCGGGCCCGCGCGGCGCCGATCGTGCTGCACTGCCTCCCCGCGCATCGCGGCGAGGAGGTGGCGGCCGAGGTGATCGATGGGCCGCAGAGCCGGGTGTGGGACGAGGCCGAGAACCGCCTGCACGTGCAGAAGGCGGTGATGGCCGTGCTGATGGGCGGCGAACCCCTCTTCTGAGCCCCGCGTGTACGCCGTGATCGGCGCCGGGCCGATGGGACTCGCGATGGCGCGGGTCCTGCAGAAGCACGGCCTGCCGTTCACCGGGTTCGAGCTGCACCGCGACGTGGGCGGGCTCTGGGACATCGAGAACCCGCAGAGCACGGTCTACGAGAGCGCGCACCTGATCTCGTCCAGGCAGATGACGGAGTTTACCGAGTTCCCGATGCGGGACGAGGTGGCGCCGTATCCGCGGCACGACGAGCTGCGTCGCTACTTCCGCGACTTCGCGGAACACTTCGACCTGCGGCGACACTACGAGTTCTCGACCCGCGTGGTCCGCTGCGCGCGCGCCGCCGAGGGCGGCTGGCAGGTGACGACCGAGCGCGAGGGCGTGACGCAGGCGCGGCGGTTCGCGGGGGTGCTCATTGCCACGGGGACACTGCACCATCCGCATCAGCCCCCGTTGCCCGGTGCGTTTGCCGGCGAGCTGATGCATTCGGCGGCCTACAAGTCCGCGCGGGTGTTCGAGGGCAAGCGCGTGCTCGTGGTCGGCTGCGGCAACTCGGGCGCGGACATCGCGGTGGACGCCGTGAAGCACGCCGCGAGCGTCGACCTGAGCGTTCGGCGCGGCTACTGGTTCCTGCCGAAGTTCATCAAGGGCCGGCCGATCGACACGCTGGGCGGCCTCGTCACGCTGCCGCGGCCGATCAAACAGCGGCTCGACGGACTCCTGGTGCGCCTGGTGGTCGGCAAGCCCTCCGACTACGGCCTGCCGGATCCGGATCATCGACTGTACGAGTCACACCCGGTGATGAACTCGCTGGTGCTGCACCATCTCGCCCACGGGGACATCCGGGCCCGCGCCGACCTGCGGCGCGTCGACGGCCATCGCGTCACCTTCGCCGACGGGGCGAGCGGTGAGTACGACCTGATCCTGCAGGCCACGGGCTACGCGCTGCACTTTCCGTTCATCGATCGCGCCGCCCTGCACTGGGACGAGGGGCCGGCCCCGCGACTCTACCTCAATGCCTTCCATCCCACCGACGACACGGTCTTCCTGCTCGGGATGGTCGAGGCCGCCGGACTCGGCTGGCAGGGGCGCTACGAGCAGGCGGAGCTGGTGGCGCTGTACCTGAAGGGCCTGGCGGGGCAGCATCCCGCCGCCTTGAGGCTGCAGCGCGAGAAGCGCAGCGCCTGGGCGCGTCGCGTGGACGGGGGCTTTCGCTATCTTCAGCTCGACCGGATGGCGTACTACGTACACAAGGGCAGCTATCTCTCGGCACTGCGCCGTCACATCCGCGCCCTGTCGTCGTGACGGGGAGCGGGCTGCGGTTCGATCCCGCGCAGTTGGTCACGCTCAACATCGTGATGGCGGTGATGATGTACGGCGTGTCGCTGACGCTGCGGCCTGCGGACTTCCTGCAGGTGCTGCGCCGGCCGGCGGCGCCGATGGCAGGGCTCGTGGCGCAGTTCGTGTTGCTGCCCGCCCTGACCGCCCTGGGCACGTGGGCCATCGGGCTCGATGCCGAGCTGGCGCTGGGCGCCATCCTGGTGGCGTCCTGCCCCGGTGGGAGCTTCTCGAACCTGATGACCTATCGGGCCCGCGGGGATGTCGCGCTGTCGGTGTCGATGACCGCGGCCTCCAGCCTCGCGGCGACGGTGCTGACGCCACTCAACTTCGGTGTCTGGGCCAGCGTCAATCCCGCCACGCGCGCCTACCTGCGCGAGATTGCCGTCTCGCCGAGCAGCATCCTCGTCGTGGTGGTCCTGGTGCTTGGCCTGCCGCTGGCCATGGGCATGTGGACCGGACAGCGCCATCCGCGGTTCGCGATGCGCGCGGATCCACCGCTGCGCAAGCTGTCGTTGGCCGTGCTGCTGGCGTTCGTGGCATTCGCCTTCGCGACCAATGCCGGACTCTTCGTCGACCGCTTCCGTGACTTCTTCTGGCTGGTGGTCGCGCAGAACCTGCTGGCGCTGGGGCTCGGCTTCCTGAGCGCGCGGGCGCTGCGGCTCGGCGAGGCCGAGACACGCGCCGTGACGCTGGAAGTCGGCATCCAGAACTCCGGGCTCGGGCTGGTCATCCTGTTCACGGTCTTCCCCGAATCGGGCGGCATGATCCTGGTCACTGCCTTCTGGGGCGTGTGGCACCTGGTGACCGGCATCGCACTCTCCTCCTGGTGGGCGCGACGAGCGCCCGCGGCCGCGTGGGCGAACGCCGGGTCCTGATCACCGGCGCCGGCGGATACGTCGGCAGCCTCGCCGGCAAACGGCTGGCGCGGCAGTGCCAGGTGTACGGCATCGACCTGCGCCCGCGCACCGACCTCGGGTTCGAGGTCGTGCCGATGGATATCCGCGATCCCGCGCTCGGCACCTGGATGCGCGAGCGGCGCATCACCCAGGTGCTGCACCTGGCCTCCGTCCTCGAGGGGAGCGGGGATCGGGTCCGCGAGTACGACATTGACGTGAACGGCACGCGCAATGTCGTGGAGGCCGCCCTCGGCGCCCGCGTCCGCCATCTCACCGTGTCGAGCTCCGGGGCGGCCTACGGGTACCATCGGGACAATCCGGCATGGATTACGGAAGACGCGCCGCTCCGCGCGGGACCGGCCTTCGCCTACGCCCATCACAAGCGCCTGGTCGAGGAGATGCTGGCCGGCTATCGCGCCTCGCACCCGTCGCTGGGCCAGCTGGTCCTGCGCATCGGGACGGTGCTGGGCGCCACGACGCAGAACCAGATCACGGCGCTGTTCCTGCGCCGCCGCATCCTGGGCGTGCGAGGCAGTCCGTCGCCGTTCGTCTTCATCTGGGACGAGGATCTTGCGGCGGCGCTCGTGCACGGCGTGCTCGGCAATCGCACCGGCGTCTACAATGTTGCGGGAGACGGCGCGCTGCCCATTGCGGAGATTGCCGGCCGGCTGGGGAAACGGTTGCTGGTACTTCCGGCGTTCCTCCTCCGGGGCGCACTCGCCGTCGGACGCGCGCTTGGGGTAAGCCGCTACGGACCCGAGCAACTCGATTTCCTGCGCTGGCGCCCCGTCCTCGACAATCGCCGCCTCAAGGAGGAGTTCGGCTTCGTGCCGAGCAAGTCATCCGCCGAGGCGTTCACCACCTTCGCCGAGGCACAGGGCGGTCGTTGACCGGTCTGCGCCAAACAGACCCTCCATGGAATATTCGCTTGTGGCGCCCGGGGACCGGGCGCCGTCGTTCACGCTGCCGGATGATGCCGGACATCCCGTCTCGCTGGAGTCATTCCGTGGCCATCGGGTGGTGCTGTACTTCTATCCGAAGGACGCCACCACCGGCTGCACGATCGAGGCCTGTGAGTTTCGCGACCGCTTCCCGCGGCTCCGCGCCCAGGGCGTCGTGGTGCTGGGCGTCTCGCCCGACCCACTCAAGTCACACGTCAAGTTCAAGACGGCGCACCGCCTGCCGTTTCCGCTGCTCTCGGACACCGGGCACGGGGTGCTCGAGGCCTATGGCGTCTGGCGCGAGAAGATGCTGTACGGCCGGCGCTACATGGGGGTGATGCGTACGACCTACGTGATCTCGCCGGACGGCATCGTGGAGCACGTTTGGGAGAAGGTTGACCACGAGGGGCATGCGGCCGAGGTGGACGCATTTCTGCGAGGCGAGGCGCCGCCCGACCGGGTGAGGTCGGCGCGTGGAGGAGGCGGCGCTCGAGCGAAATCCGGGCCCAAGGGAACGCGCAAGCCTGGGTCGACGGCCAGGTCCGAGGCGGGCTCCCGCCCTGCGGCGAAGAAGAAATAGTGTAGGTTGGAAATCGTGGAAGACGCATTTCTTGCCCGATTACAGGCTGCCCTCGACGGGCATTTCACCCTCGAGCGGGAACTGACTGCGGGTGGGCAGAGTCGGCTGTTTCTCGCGACGGACGCGCGCCTGCCGCGGCACGTTGTCATCAAGCTGCTGCCGCCGGAGCTTGCGGGCGCCGTCGCGTTGGCACGCTTCAAGCGCGAGATCGCCGTGCTGGTGAAGCTCCAGCACCCGCACATCGTCCCGATCATCGGCATGGGATCCACTGACGACCTCATCTGGTACGTGATGCCGTACGTCGCCGGCGAGTCCCTGGAGTCCCGCATCGCACGGGGCGCCCTACCGATTCGTGAGGCGATGCGGATCCTCCATGAGGTCTCGGACGCGCTGGCCCACGCCCACGCGCTGGGCGTCGTGCACCGCGACCTGAAGCCGGCCAACGTGCTGTTCCAGTCAAGCCACGCGGTGCTCGCCGACTTCGGCGTGGCGCACGCGCGCATGGAGTCGCTGCGCAGCTCGACCGGGATGTCGCTGAGCGACCTGCTCAAGAGCAACCCGCAGTTCGGCCTGCGCCTCACGGACAAGGGCTTCACGGTGGGCACGCCTGGCTACATGGCGCCGGAGCAGTTCGTCGGGGACGAGCCTGCCGATGTCCGTGCCGATGTGTACGCGCTCGCCATGCTCGGCTACGAGATGCTGACCGGACATCGACCGTTCTCGGAGTACAAGGGTGCCCGGCAGGTGGTCGCGCACTTCACCGAGATGCCGCCGCGGGCGAACACGCTGCGCGGCGAGATTCCCGAGGCCGTTGCCGCCGTCCTCGAGAAAGGCATGATGAAGGCCCCGAAGGACCGCTACAGGAGCGCGGCCGATCTGCGCGACGCGCTCGGACCACGCTGGTAGCTCCGCCCCTCAGCGGGCGCCGCGCCTGTCGGCGGCCGCGCCTCCAGCTGCCGCGTCTCCTCCAAGCCATTGGCCACGACCTGGCAGTGCGCGAATAACCCGTCGCAGTGCCCCTCAGCGGCTTTGTGCTGTCGCAATCGCCCCCAGGATGACGGTGGCCTGAGTCCTGCCGTTTCGGCATATTTCCCAATTCGACTCCACTGGCGCCCTCATCCCCCTCGCTGTCGCCTCCTCCAATGACTGACTCGGCCTTGAAGCGCACCCCGTTCCACGACATCCACATCGCCGCGGGCGCCAAGATGGTGCCATTCGCCGGCTTTGAGATGCCGATTCAGTACGCGCCCGGCATCACGGCCGAGCACAACGCCGTGCGTCAGGCCTGTGGCGTCTTCGACGTCAGCCACATGGGCGAGTTCCTGGTTCGCGGACCGCAGGCCGTGGACTTCGTCACCTACGTGACGACGAACGACGTCGCCGCGCTCGCGGTCGGCCAGGTGCACTACTCGGCGATCCTCACCGAACAGGGCACCTTCGTCGACGACTGCCTCGTGTATCGCTACGCCGACCACGTGATGATGGTCGTGAACGGCTCGAACAAGGACAAGGATCTCGCGCACATCTCGCAGTACCTGTCGAAGTTCGATGCCTCGCTCGAGGACGTGAGCGACGACATCGGGCTGCTCGCCGTGCAGGGCCCCAAGGCGCCGGAGATCCTGCAGGCGCTGACGCCGGCCGCACTCGACGACATCAAGTACTACTGGTTCACCGAGACGACGGTCGGCGGCATTCCGATGACGCTCTCGCGCACCGGCTATACGGGCGAGGACGGTTTCGAGCTCTATCACCCGGCTCAGCACTCGGCGGCCCTCTGGGCGGCGCTGATGGCGACCGGCCGCATCCAGCCCTGTGGCCTCGGCTGCCGCGATTCGCTGCGGCTCGAGATGGGCATGGCGCTCTACGGCAACGACATCGACGACACGATCACGCCGCTCGAGGCCGGACTCGGCTGGCTGGTGAAGATGAAGAAGGGCGACTTCGTGGGGCGCGCCGCGCTGGAGGCGCAGAAGGCCGCCGGTGTGCCCCGGAAGCTTGTCGGCTTCACGTTCACCGAGAAGGCCATCCCGCGGCACGGCTATCCCGTGTTCGTGAATGGCGCGGCGAGCGGCGTGGTGATGTCCGGCATCATGAGCCCCAGCGTCGGCTGCGGCCTTGGCACCGCCTACGTGCCGACGGCGCAGGCCAAGGAAGGGAACACGCTCGAGGTCGAGATCCGTGGCAAGCGCATCGTCGGCACGATCACGCCGTTCCCGTTCTGGAAGCAGGGCACCGTCAAGCGCTAGGTGCGCCGACGGCATCCGTTGCGAGAGGAAGCCATGACCGTACTCATCACCCTGGCGGACGTCGAACCGGCGGTACGCCTCAATGCGCTGCTGGAGGCGGACGGCATTCGGACGGCGATGGTCTCGCCGCTCGATGACCTTGCCTCCGAGGTGCGGCGCGCGCGGCCGAACGTCATCGTGTTCACGGGTAACCTGCTGGATCCGCAGACGCTGGCCATCGTGCGTGACCAGCTTTGGGGCGGCGCTGCGGTGCTCGGCCTCTCCGAGATCGGGGACGCGCAGCTGGAACAGCGGCTCAAGGGCGTCGGATTCGCCGATGTGATTGCCAAGCCGGTGAGCCCGGAGTCGCTGCGGCAGAGCGTGGAGGAGCTGCTCGAGCGGCAGCGGCTCGCGGCCGAAACGGGGCTCTGGGGCGACAGCGAGGCGGTGCGGCAGGTGCTCGTGGCCATCGGGCAGATGGCGCCGGTGTCGAGCACGGTGCTCATCGAGGGCGAGAGCGGCACCGGCAAGGAGCTGGTGGCGCGGGCCATCCACAAGCTCTCGCCGCGGCGGAGCAAGCCGTTCATCGCCGTGAACGTGGGTGCGTTGCCGGAGACGCTGCTGGAGAGCGAGCTCTTCGGCCACGAGAAGGGCGCGTTCACCGGTGCCGCCGAGCGGCGCATCGGGCGCTTTGAGCTCGCGGATGGCGGCTCACTGTTCCTCGACGAGATCGGCGAGATCCCGCAGAGCACGCAGGTGAAGCTGCTGCGCGTGCTCGAGGAGCGGGAAGTCACGCGGGTGGGCGGCACGCAGACCATTCCGGTGGATGTGCGCGTGGTGGCGGCCACGAACCGGCCGCTGCGGGACGCGGCGCAGCGCGGCGTGTTCCGGTCCGACCTCTACTACCGCCTCAACGTGCTGCGCATCTATCTCCCGCCGTTGCGGGAGCGGCGCGGGGACATCCCGCTCTTGGTACGGCGCTTCGTGCAGGAGTTTGCGGAGGAGCACAATCGCGAGTTCCACGGCATCTCCGCGGAGGCGATGCAGGCGCTGGTGAACTATTCCTGGCCCGGCAACGTGCGCGAGCTGCGAAACCTGATTGAGAGCATGGTGGTGCTGGCCACCGGTCGTGAGATCGGGCTCGCGGACATTCCTGCCAGCATCCGGGAGGGGGGCGCCGAGCGGCTGCTGCCGGTGCACATCGGCCCCGTGCTGCGCGAGGAGAGCCGGGCCGAGGGCCGGGAACTGGAGTTCATCGTCCGCAGCCTGGTGGAGATGAAGCTGCCGCTGGAGGAACTCAGACGCCGGGTGGATGAGGTGCGCTCGGCGCGCGCCCTGGGCGCGCCGCTTCCCGG
>JAYQOZ010000076.1:0-8891 GCA_038145035.1 Gemmatimonadaceae bacterium
GAGCCGGGGCGCCGCGTCTCACATCCGGTCCGGTCGCGGGTACTTGTAGAACACCGCGATCCCGAAGAAGCAGGGTTCCGACTTGCAGGAGGCCATGGTGACCTTGACGGTGAAACGCGTCTCGCCCTTGGTCGAGAAGTTCACGATCGGCACGTCGTCGTCCAGGACGTCCTCGGCCACCTTGCGCTCGCCGTCGAGCACCGCGATGTCGAGATCGTCGCAGTCGTTGTCGCAGACGCCGTAGATCTTGTACGAGGTGTTGCCCGGCAGGTTGAACGTCCAGCTGTCGCTCGCCCCGCTGTTCATGCGGCCGATGATGTAGTTGCGCGTGTTGTAGCCGTCGCCATTCACCTGCTGGTAGGCACGGTTGAGCTGGGTCCACACGGTCTCCGCATAGCTCTGCGCCTCAAGCCGCAGGGGTAGGACTACCGCGAGGGCGAGCGTGGCGAGGACGGGGGCGATTCGGCGGTGCAAGGGGCCTCCAGGCTGGGGGATGGGAAAGTTATCGCCGGCTGCGCCGCGCGACCTCTCGCGAGGTCACGGAGTTTCCCGGCGTCCCGACGATGCGGCCTCGGCATTGCGCCGCGCCGCATCGACAGTCAAACGGCTCCGCGCTGTCGTCGAGAAACGCGGCGTAATCCAGCGTCAGTTCCTCCCCCGCCGCGATGGCGCGGCGGGCGACGACGTTGAGGCCGTCGTATTCCGTGTTGGGATCGCAGGAGTGATTCTGCGGCGCCCATTCGTGTGGCTCGCGGTCCCAGATGATCGACACTTCGTCACTCACCGGGTAGGCGTAGCGGTCGAAGAGGCCGCGCTCCTCGGCATCCCAGGTCGCGGCCACGTGCCGGCGCGTGACGATGCGTTGGGCCCGTTCCTCGCCGCGGAAGACGATGTCGTGCTGCGCAAGGGCTCGGGTGGCGACGATGCCGTAGCCCGCGATCGCGTCGCCCTGCAGCGCGTACGGGTTCTTCCGGCGTCGATGCCGCGCGCGCCCCTCGGCGATGATGCGCATCAGGAAGCCGGACTGCCCGAGGCCATCGAGGGCGAGGATATGGTCGGCCGAGCCTTCCCAGCCGCGCGGATAGAACACCGAGCAGGTGAAGTTGACCTCGAGGAAGTACAGTGTGCCGGCGGCATCCATGCGAAAGTCCATGCGCGCATATCCCGTGCCGCCGAAACTGCGGAAGATGCGCTCGGCCGCGCGTCGGAGCTCGGCCGCGAGGACCGGGTCGTCCACGCGCACGTTGGCATCGGGATGCAGCTCGCTGGTCTTCATCGCGTAGCTCTTGAAGGCGCGGCCGTCCGGGAAGCGGTACTCGATCGGCGCCAGCGCCTCGCCGATTCCCGCGCCGGCGGCGCCGCCGACCACGAGCACCGTAAATTCGCGACCGGCGATGTACTCCTCCACCAGGAGGTCCGGATACTCGGGCTGCACGCGTTCGACCTGCAGGCGCAGGGCGGTCTCGTCCGCCACGCAGGCGGATTCATCGATCCCGAGACTGTCGCCCGCCTTGGCCGGCTTGACGAAGAGTGGATAGCGCAACCCGGCCCGGCGCACGCCGGCCACGGCATCATCGCCCTCGGCAAGCACCACGTGGCGCGGGGTCGCGACACCGGTGGAATGCGCGACGTATTTCATCACCGGCTTCGGCGGATCGTAGAGCCGCGCCGAGGCGCCCGTGTATGGCAGCTCGAGGGCCTCGAGCGCGTGGATGACGTCGATGCTCGGCACGTCCCACTCGAGATAACCCTCGCAGAGGTTCACGAAGATATCGAAGCCCTGCGTGGAGAGCCGGCGCAGCTGCGCATAGGTCGAGAGCTTGTGCAGCGCCTCGTGATGCACCTCGTGGCCGGGCGCAAGGACGGCGAGGTCGCGCGGCGGATCGTAATGGCGGTAGTCCACCGCGGAGGTGGAATAGTCCGGCTGGAGGACGCAGATCCTCACGCGGCGCTGACGGCGCGCAGCTGCGGCGCGCGTCCCGCCACCCGCGGTCGCGCCGCCGCCAGGATTGCCTGGACCGCGTGCGCAAAGGGCTTGCCGGCAAACCGCAGGATGGCCCCGATGCTGGTGAACTGCTCGTCCTCGGAGAGCCCGCACTGCGCGTTGACCTCGAGCACGGCCAGCGCGCCGGTCTCGGCGTCCTCGCGGAGGTCGATGCGCCCGTAGCCGCGGCCACCCACGGACGCATATGCCGCCCAGCTGACGTCCCGCACGCGGGCCGCGTCGCGCCTCGGGACCGGCGCATAGCGCCAGAGATCCTCGTCCATCGAGCCGCCGACCGGTTCCTCGGTCTCGTACATCCCCCAAAGCCGGTCGAACGACAGGAAGCGCTCGTCCTCGGGGAGCCGCGTGTTGAATCGCCGCTCCACCGGCGGGTAGACCAGGCGGCGCGAGGGCGCATCGTGGTGTCCCACGAGAAACGTCGTGAACTCCCGGCCGCGGATGAAGCGTTCGGCGAGCACGCCGTCCGTCGTGAGGTCCCAGCCGTGATAGCCGCGCGTGAGGCGCTTCATCTGCGCGCGCAGTTCATCGGCGGTCTGCACCACGCTGTGCGTCGTCACCCCCATCGAGCCGGCGGACACCGCGGGCTTGAGGATGAGCGGCGCGCCAAGCTGCGCGAACAGCGCGACGGCGTTGCGGCCCTCGGGTTCCACGATGGCCCATGGGGCCGTCGGGACCCCGGCCGCGTCGAAGGCGCGCTTCATGTCGATCTTCGACGTCGTGCCGTCGTAGAAGCCGGCATCGGCACCGGTATAGCGCAGGCCAGCCGCCTCGAGCGCATGGATCACCGAGAGCCCGGGGACACCGTTCCGCTCGTCGCCGTCGCAGAGATTGAACACCGTGATCGGGCGCCGGCGCGCAAGGCGGGCCAGGCGTGCAATGACCGCATCGCGGTCCTGCAGCGTGATGCGTTGCCAGCGCCAGTCGAGCCCCAGCGTCGCGAACACGCGCCGGTACTCGGCGCGGCTCTGCGAAAAGTCGCAGTACCAGGCGAGGTTCGGGTCGTCCGTCTCGAGATGGGGCACGAGCACGCACACAAGCGGCGAGGGCGCGTGTGCGTCTGGACGACGGGGCTGCGACTCGGGTCGCAGGGCGGTACTCATCGCCGGAATACGAGGAGCATGCGCGAGAATGATAGCGCCTCCCCGGGGCGCAGGGTATGACCCCTCGCGCCCGACCGTCCGTCAGCCGCCGACCGCGCGGACCTCGATGCTCCGCCAGGCGCCGCGCCGGAAGCGCCACAGGCTCAGGGCACAGCGGGTCACGTGCCCGATGACGATGGCCCGCCAGATATCCGCCGGTTCGAGCGGCCGCTGCATCTGCAGCAGCGTGAGCAGGCCCAGCGGCACCACGATCTGGGACACGATCGAGATGTAGAGCGGACCCTTCGTATCACCGGTGCCCTGCAGGCCGCCCGTGTACGTCAGCGCAATCGAGATGAACACGCCCGACACGGCGAGCCAGCCGAGCAGCTCCTTCGCCAGCGCCACGGTCGTCGGGTCGTCCATGCCGAAGACGCCGAGCAGCGCCTCAGGCACCGTGAGGAAGAGCGTCCCGACCACGATGGCGATGGCCACGCCATAGGTCGCCGCGATGCGGACCGACTGCTCCACCCGCTCGGGCCGCTTGGCGCCGAGGTTCTGGCCTGCCACCGCCGCCGCGGCACCCATCAGGCCGACCGAGGTCCAGGTCACGAGCGAGAACAGCTCCGTGTAGCCAATTGCGTACGCCGCCTGCGCCTCGGCGCTGGCCCGGAGCGATCCGACGAAGCGCAGCAGGAAGACGCCGGCGACGTTCATCGCGATGCCCTGGAGCCCCGTCGGCAGACCGAAGCGGAACAGCTCGCGGATGGTCGCCCAGTCCACCCGCCGCGACATCGTCCGCGGCCAGTGCACCACGAGGTGCCCGCTGCCCAGCAGCCAGAAGCCCACGCCGCTGACGCCGATGCCGGCGATGAGCGTGCCGAGCGCCGCCCCCGTCGTGCCGAGCGCCGGAATCGGCCCGAGGCCGCGGATGAGGATGATGTTGCACACGATGTTCACGGCGGTCATCGCCACCCCGAGCCGCAGCGGCGTCTGCGCGTCCCCGGCGGCGCGCAACGCACCGCTCAGGAGGAAGAACGACATCATGCCGATGTTGCCGAGGAACATCAGCCGCAGGTACGGCAGCGCCTCGGCGCGCACCTCGGGCGCCGCCCGCACCAGTTCAAGGAGCGCCGGCGCCGTGAACCACCCGATGGGCGCGAGGATGCAGACCGCGAGCAGGACCGTGGCCACGACGGCCTGGTAGACGACGTGGTTTACGCGCTCGGGTTCGTTCGCCCCGGCAAAACGCGCCACGAGGACGCCCATCCCCGTGTACAGCGACATCACGAAGACGACCACCACCAGGAAGATCTGCAGCGAAACGCCGATCGCGGCGTTGCCGGCGTAGCCCACGTAGTGCCCCACCATCGCGTGGTCCACCACCCCCTGCAGGCCGCCAATCACGTTTCCGAGCACGGTCGGCCACGCGAGCTTCCAGACGGCCGCCGCGATGGGGCCCTCGACGATCGAGCGGTCGAAGCTCTTGGGTGACTTTCCGGGAACCATGGAGTCCCGCACGATGCGCCCTGTGTCCGGGGACAACAAGGGGCGGCTCTCCCGCAGCACCCAGCGCACCGTCTCCGTAACGCTCAGTGTGGCCCCGCCTTCGAGACGCCAGCGGCCTTCACGGCGCAGGGCGGCGCAGGGCGGCGCAGGGCCGCGGCGCTACTCGACGCGCTGCAGCCGCACCACCATCACCAGGATCGCGTCGGGCGGGACGGGACCGCGGCCCCGCGGGCCGTAGGCAAGCCGCGGCGGGATTACGAGTTGCCGTACGCCGCCCTCGCGCATCTCGCGCACAGCGGCATCGAGGGCCCGGATCATGGACCCATCGCCGACGCGAAAGCGCAGTGGCGACGACGGTTCGGCGCGATCCACCTCACGGCCATCGGCGAGGCGAACCACATAGGAGACCTGCACAACGCGGTCGATGGAGGCACGTCCGCCCTCGCCCTCGAGGATGTCCCGGTAGAGAAAGCCGCGCGGATGCTCCTGCAGGGCCTCGAGCATGACCTCGGCCTCGATGCCGTAGATCGTGCGGCGCAGCCGCTCCGGATCGGACACCGACGGCGTCGCGCCTCGGGACGCACAGCCCAGCAGCAGGAGCGCGGTGAACGCGAGCAGCGACGCGCGCATCACTCAGTACTTCGCGAGATAGCGCTCCAGCTCCCAGCTCGAGACCTGGGAGATGTAGTCGCGCCACTCCTCGCGCTTGGCGGTGAGGAAGTGCTGCGTCACATGCGGGCCCAGCGCTTCGCAGATCTCGGCGTCCTTCTCCAGTTCGTCGCAGGCCTCGTTGAGGTCGCGCGGCAGGTCGTCGATGCGGAGGCGCCGGCGCTCGCGGAAACTCATCTCCCAGATGTTCTCGTTCACGGGCTCGCGGCTGGTGGCCTCGGTGGCAATGCCGTCGAGCCCGGCGGCCAGCATCACGGCCAGCGCGAGATATGGATTCGCCGCCGGATCCGGCGAGCGCAGCTCGACGCGGGTACCGGTGCCGCGACGCGCCGGCACGCGGATCAGCGGCGAGCGGTTGTGCATCGACCAGGCCACGTTCACCGGGGCCTCGTAGCCGGGCACCAGACGCTTGTACGAGTTCACGAGCGGGTTCGTGATGGCGCACATGCCACGGGCGTGCTTGAGCAGCCCGCCGATGTAGTGGTGTGCCACCTTCGAGAGCTCGAAGTCCCCCCGGGCGTCGAAGAACGCATTCTCGCCCCGCGCGAACAGCGACTGGTGCGTGTGCATCCCGCTGCCGTTCTGCCCGAACACCGGCTTCGGCATGAACGACGCCACGAGGCCGAACTGCTGCGCCACGTGCTTCACCACGAAACGGAAGGTCGCGATGTTGTCGGCCGTCGTCAGCGCATCGGCGTAGCGGAAGTCGATCTCGTGCTGGCCGTGCGCCACTTCATGGTGCGCCGCCTCCACCTCGAAGCCGAGCTGCTCGAGCACCGCCACGATGGCGCGCCGCGCATCCTCGCCGCGGTCCATCGGCGCGAGATCGAAGTAGCCGCCCACGTCGTGCGTCAGCGTGGCCGCGCCGCCGTCGCTGGCCGGCCGGAAGAGGAAGAACTCCGCCTCCATGCCGGCGTTCATCACGTAGCCAAGCGCCGCGGCCTTGTCGACCTGGCGCTTGAGCACCTGTCGTGGGTGGCCGGCGCACCGCGCGCCCTCGGGATCGGTGACGTCGCAGATTACCCGCGCCACGCGCTGGGCGGGATCGCCCCAGGGGAAGATGCGGAAGGTGGAGAAGTCGGGCTTGAGCAACTGGTCCGACTCCTCGACGCGCACGAAACCCTCGATCGACGACCCGTCGAAGAGGATGTCGCCCGCGAGGGCCTTGGCGAACTGCGACGCCGGCACCTCGACGTTCTTGTTGATGCCGAGGATGTCGGTGAACTGCAGTCGGAGGAACCGGACACCCTGCGCCTCGGTGAGGGAGAGGATGTCCTTCGCGGTCGCGCCGCTGAGGTCGGTGGGGGGTGCGGGGGGCTTCTGCGCCATGCCGCAATATCTCCGCTCGCGGGGTCGCCGGCCAATGGGGCACGGCCGCGGGATTACTTTTGGCGCATGGCCAGACACTGTGCCTCCTGTGGTGCCGCCCTCGGGGATCGCGGCGCCTTTTGCCACCGCTGCGGCGCGCCCCGCGACGGGACCGCCGCCCCACCGACCGGCCCGGCCGGCGCACCCTCAACCCTCGCGACGGTCCTGCCGTGGTCGGTGGCCGGCATCGCCCTGTTGGCACTGCTCGCCTTCATCGTTGGCCAGCAGTTCGGGCGGAGCGGCCGCAGGGCTGTGGCCGCTCCGCCTGCCGTTGCCCAGGGCGGTCGCGCGCCCGACATCTCACAGATGTCTCCGCAGGAGCGCGCCGATCGCCTATTCAACCGGGTGATGACCTACCTGGAAAACGGACAGGGCGATTCCGTGACCTTCTTCGCCCCGATGGCCATCCAGAGCTTCGAGGCGCTGGCCCCGCTCAACGCACACCAGCGATTCGACCTCGGGTTGCTCGGCATCGTGAGCGGCGAGGCGACCCTGGCGCTCGCGCAGGCCGATTCCATCCTCGCGGAGCAGCCCTCGCACCTGCTGGGCCTGATTCTCGGCTTGCGCGCCAGCGGTCTCTCTGGTGACTCGGCGGCGCGCCAGCGCTTCGCGGATCGCCTGCGCTCCTCGTTGGTTTCCGAGCGCGCGAAGCAACTCCAGGAGTACGAGGACCATGCTCAGGATATTGACGCTGCTATTCGTGAAGCCGACGGCAGGGTTCCATTGCTGCAGTAACAAGACAGCACAAAGCCATATCACGGCGACTAAGATCCAGGTTCGCATACTCCAGCACTTTCTCACCGGGCCTCCGCTGATAGCTTGAGTCCGCTGTAATCGGCGGTCTCACGCAAGGCGGCGAGCCCGCCTCCCGCACCCGCCGTGCCGTGCTGTGCCGTGCTGTGCCGTGCCGGGAACGTGGCGGCTCGAGATGTCACAACACGCACGCCAGTCGGGGCTTGCCGTACGCCGCCCGCTCAACCTCACACTACCGTCGCGGCGACCACGCGGTATCTTCACCGCAATGAGAGGTCCCTTGGCATGACCGCAGCAGGCTCCTCCACCCCTGGTCGCCAGACCACCCCCATTCGCGCCGTGACGGAACCGGCCACGCGTCGGCTCCTGGTCGTGGACGACAACGAGTCTCTCCGTGGCGCCATCGCCCGCTTCCTGCGCGCACGCGGCTATGAGGTGACCACCGCCGACTCCGGGGCGACCGCGCTCGCGGCGCTGCAGGCGGAATCGTTCGTCGGCGTGCTGTCCGATGTCCGCATGTGGGAGATGTCGGGCCTCGAACTCCTGCCCCATGCGCTGCGTCACGATCCGGACCTGGCCATCGTCATGCTCACCGCCGTGAATGACGCGCCGACGGCCACGGAAGCCCTCGCGCTCGGGGCGATGGACTACCTGATGAAGCCCGTCGAGCTGGACGACCTCGCCGCGGCACTCGAGCGCGCCCTGCACAAGCGCGCGCTGGCGATCGAGCAACGCAACGTGGAGCGCCTCATCCGCGAGGAGGTCGCCGCACGGACGGAGGAGCTTCGCGTCGAGCGCGGGATGCTGCACTCCATGGTCGTCGATACTGTCACGGCCCTCGTGCGCGCGCAGGAAGCCAAGGATCCCTTCCTGCGCGGACACTCGGAGCGCGTGGCCGACCTTGCGGCCTCCATCGCCTCGGCGCTCGGACTTCCGGATGACGAGATCGAGACCGTGCGGCTCGCCGGCCGCGTCATGGACGTCGGCAAGATCGGGCTCCGGGAATCCGTCATGCACAAGCCCGGCGCGCTGACGCCCGAGGAGTTCGAGCACGTGAAGACGCACGTGGCCATCAGCCTCGAGATCCTCGCGCCCATTGGGCCGCTGGCCCACGTGCTACCGGCCGTGGCGCAGCATCATGAGCACGTCGACGGGCGCGGCTATCCCGAGGGCCGCGGGGGCGACGAGATCTCGCTCGGCGGCCGTATCCTCGCGGCCGCGGACGTATACGACGCCCTCGTCTCCCAGCGGGCCTGGCGTGAGGGCATGTCACCGGCCGAGGCAATCGCATTCCTGTCGGAACGGTCCGGCTCCCTCCTGGACCCGGATGTCTTCCAGGCCCTCAAGGGCATCGTGACGCGCGGCCAGACCCTCTAGTTCCTGGACCAGACCGCGGACTGTCGGCGGCGTGCCGCGTGGCTGAACGTCCGGCCCGGATGCCACGTTTATCCGCGATGCCTCCTGTCTCCCGCACACCGGGGACGCTGCCGGCCGCCCTCGCCCTGCTC
>JAYQOZ010000077.1:0-3271 GCA_038145035.1 Gemmatimonadaceae bacterium
TGGCGGCATCGACCTTTGCGTGGATCGACCGCCGCCCCTCGACGGCCAGCGCACGTGTCTCGAGATCGTCGATTGCCTGCTTGACCTGCCGTCCCAGCTTTCTTCCGAGCTTCGCCATAACCCCTCCGTGAAGCGGGCGCCGACAGCGGCGCCGCCCCACGCTAGGGCCCGCCGGCGAACCTTGCAGTCGGGTGACCTCCGCAACCCACGTAGGGGAAGGGCAGTCAGGATTTCGCCGCTGCCGCCATCGTGATGCTCACCGCCGGCGATGGGTCCGCGATGGCTACACGCCCGCTCGCCGGCAGACGATCTCCCACTCCTTCGCCGTCACGGGCTGCACGCTGAGCCGGGACCCCCGCTGCAGCAGCACCATCTTCTCGAGCCCCTTGAGCTTCTTGAGCTCGGCGAGCGTCAGGATCTCCCGGAACGACGTGACGGCCTTGAGATCCACCATGAACCATGTCGGCGCGTCCTTCGTCGACTTGGGATCGTAGTGCATGTCCTTGGGATCAAAGGCCGTGTGGTCGGGATAGCCCTCCTTCACCACCTCGCCGATGCCCACGATGCCCGTGGGCTCGGCGTTCGAGTGGTAGTAGAACACCCGATCGCCCTTCTTCATCAGGTCCCGGAGCGTGTTGCGGGCCTGATAGTTGCGCACGCCGTCCCAGCAGGTCGTCTGACGCGGGCTCTTCAGCAGATCGTCGAAGGAAAACGCCTCGGGCTCGGACTTGACCAACCAGTAGTTCACGGAAAACGATCGGAAAGGAGGGAACGATGCGTCGCGTCGCTCAGGCGATGCCCTGGCGAATCGCGACCTTCACGGCGTCCACGAACGTATCCAGCTCGTCCACGGTTGTGTAGATGTTGGGCGTGATCCGGAGGCCGTTGAACTCCTCGTGGCCGATCGGCGTGTTCACGATCCGATACCGGCTCATCAGCCAGCCACCGAGCTTCCCGAAGTCGAGGCCGTCCACGTGCAGCAGCGCGATGGCGCCACCCTTGTCCGGTCCCAGCTCCGTCGGCACCGAGACGCGGTCGCTGCCGTCCATCAGCGCCTTGGCCCAGTAGTCGCGCAGGTAGCGCAGGCGCGCGGCCTTGCGCTCCACGCCAATGCCGCGGTGGAATGTCAGCGCCACCGACACCGCATTGAAGTTCGCCTGCGGATGCGTACCGATCTCCTCGTATTTGCGGATGTTGTCGTCCCGCTTGGCATCGGCGGCCATCAGCGGCCAGAGCTGCGGGATGCGATCCTTGCGCACGGAGAGAAAGCCCACGCCGATGGGCGCGTGCAGCCACTTATGCAGCGAGGTGCCGTAGTAGTCGCACTCCAGGTCGTCGCGCGTAAAGGGGAAGTGCGCGAAGGCGTGCGCGCCGTCCACGATCACCTGGATGCCCCTGGGCTTGGCCATGCGCACGATGTCCCGGATCGGCAGGATCTGGCCCGTGAGGTTGGTGATGTGCGGCAGTTCGATGGCCTTGGTGCGCGACGTGACCTGTTCCTCGATGCGACGCACGAGGATGCGTGGGTCGGTGAGGGGCACCGGGAAGCTCACGGCCTTCACCACGATGCCGTCCCGGCGCACGCGCTGGTCCCAGGTGGTGAGCATCCGGCCGTAGTTCTGGTTGGTGACGATCACCTCGTCGCCGCGGCGCAGGTCCAGCCCGAGGATGCAGGTCTCCAGCGCCTCGGAGGCGTTGCGCACCACCGCCATCTCCTCGGTGTCGCAGCCGAACTCCTTGGCCAGCTCGCGCCGCGTGCTCTCCATCCGAGGCTCGAGCACGCGCCAGTTGTGCTCCACCGGCAGCTCGTTCACGAAACGCAGGTCGCGGAACAGCTGTTCCAGCACGTGCGACGGCGTGGGCGAGATGCCGCCGTTGTTGAGGTTGATCATCGTGCGATCGATGTCGAACGCCCGCTGGATCTGCGACCAGTAGGTCTCGTCGGTCGCGATGTCGGCGGGCGGGCGGTCACCGGCGATGGCGTCGGCGGCGAAGAGCTGCGCAAAGGCACGTTCGCTCAGCGCAGGCATTGCCAGGCCGGCGCCGGTGGCGGCACCGGCGAGGCCGGAGAGGAACTGGCGGCGGGAGGAGAGCGGCACGGGGGCTCCGGAAGTGGACGCCCTAAGGTATCACGACCAGCCCGGCCTCGCCCCCATAGTCATCGCGCACCCGCGCCAGGTTTCTCGGCGCGCGCCAGGCTCCGAGGTTTGCGCGCACCGCCACGCGATACTTCCCGGACGGCAGCCGTGCGCGGGCCACCCAGAAACTGCCCTCGCGCTCCATCGGCAAGGGTTCCCACCTGCTGAAGTCGCCGGCGACCTCGACAAGCATCGTGTCACTGGCGAAGACGCGTACCACCAGTTCGCCGCCGCCGCCCACACGCCGCACCACCTCGGCGCTCGCGATCGCCGAGCGCTGCATCACCGGCAGGGGCTTGGGGCCGAACGACACGCGGGCCGAGAATGTCACCAGGTCGGCCTGCGGCAGGCCACGGAGCGGGTCGGCCAGTTGGCGGCCGCCCGAGGCGAGGATGGCCACCCGCTCGGTGAACTGCAGCGTGCCACTGGCCATCAGCGCCTGAAACCGCGCCTCGGTGCCCGCGAAGCCCTTGCGTTGGGTAAAGCTCACGGAGAAGTCGTGCGGGCCGTTTCTCGCCTGCAGGGTGAGGCGCTGGTCGAGCAGTTCATATTGCTCGTCCTCGGGATTCCGCACCACGCCGGAGGCGAGCAGCAGCGGCCAGTCCGAGGAGGCGTGGCGCGTGACCTCGGCGCCCAGGTACAGGAACTCCCAGCGATGCCAGGCGCCGAGGTCGGCGCTCCACGAACGACTGCCGATTCCGTCGCGCATGGTACCGCCGAAGGCGAAGCCGCCGAAGGCACCGCGAGCATTGCCGACGAGGTGCTGGCGCGCAAAGACGTTGCCGTTGCCGCCGCGACCGGCGGAGCGGAGCGAAAACGAGGCGCGTGCGACCCCGACCTCGGTGCGCAGGCGCTCACTCACGTTCCAGGGGATGTCGGCGACGGCGACCCCCTGCGCGGCCGCCAGCGAATCGGCCGCATAGGTGAGGTTCGCGCTGGCGAGCAGCGTGAACCGGTCGCTGGGGCGACGCCAGAGGGCGGCCAGCAGCACCGCGTCCTCGGCGTCGAAGCCGCGCTGCTTCACGCTGGCCCAGCCGGCCTCGACGCGAAGTTCGGGCACGGCTTGCGCGCCGCCCGTCCGGGCGGCGGCGAACAACAGCAGTCCGAGCGCCGCGCGGCGCCCCCGGCGCACG
>JAYQOZ010000077.1:3281-8856 GCA_038145035.1 Gemmatimonadaceae bacterium
CCGCGGCGCCGCCGCGGCGGGGCGCGCCCGGCTCACTTGGGCACTAGGGCCTCCGGCCGCTGGGAGCGAGCGCGGCCGCGGCAGCAGGGGACGGGAGCAGCGACATCACGCCCCGAGCCCGAACTTCCAGCGCCGCATCGGGCGCCAGACCCGCTGCGACGTCGGTCTGCACCGACGCCCCCAGCGAGGCGATCTGCGAGGGGGTGGCCCCCCGCATCATGAGTTGGGTGATCTGCTCGAGCGCGTGCTTCGCGGGGACCCCGCGTGCGACCAGCTCGGTGAGCACGTCGAGTGGCATCGCCACCGACTGCCCTGCCGGATACGCAGCGCGGACCTGCCTGAGCATCGGTCCCGGGACACCCACGGCCAGCGCGTCCGCGCCGGACACGAGCTCCGCCTCCGATGGCGAGGGGGCAAGGAGGTCGCGCGCCTGCTCGAGACGCCTGGCCTGCGAAGCCACGGCAGCCCGGATGCGCTCCCCGGCCGCCTGCTTCGTGACCCCTTCCCGTGCCTTCGCGATGAGGGGCCGGACCGGCAGCCCCTTCGCCGCCGCCGACGCGATCTCGCGTTCGACGGCCGCGCGCGCCCTCGCGTCGGCAATGCCAGGCAGCGCCGAGTCCTGCGCGCGCAGCGCAGGACCGGCGATCACGCTGGCGAGCACCAGCGCGACGACGTGGATTCGATGCCTGTTCATTTGGCGAAGACCATCACGACGGAACCCTCGTGGCCGTAGTCCGCGTCGCCGGCAATCGGCGCGCGGGGATCGGCCACGAGCAATGTACCGTCAACCATGAAGGAGTACACGTGCCGCCCCGGCGGCAGCGCGACGGTGGTGGTCCACAGCCCGTTGGGAAGCTTGACCAGTTCCTGCTCCCCGACCTTCCAATCGTTGAAATCACCCACGAGCGAAACGCGCTGCGCCTCGGCATTCTCGAACACGAACTGGGTGGGCACGCGCACGGCCTCGGCATCGAAGGCCGCAAGCTGCGCCGGATACTCGCCCGTCGGGGCGCCACTGGCCGCCACGGGGGCCGCCGGCTCACGTTGCGTCACCACGCCACGGGTCACGAAGCCGATCAGCATCGCGCCAAGCGCCAGCGCTCCGGCGCCGAACGCCGAGAAGGCCGGCAGCCGCCAGGCATCGACGGCCCGCCGCCAGGCTGAGGGCCGTGGCGTCTCCCAGGCGGCGACCAGCACGCGGCTGACCGACCGCTGGTCCACCCGGGCACGCGGCGTCCCGCGCAGCATCTCGCTCACCCGTTCAATCACGTCGTCCCGCTCCAGTTCATCCATCCCGCATGACCTCCGTCAGTCTCGCGCGCAGGGCGTCGCAGGCCCGCTTTACGCGCATCCGCAGCGCACTCAGGCGGACGCCTGTGATGGCTGCGATATCCTCGTATGGCATATCCTCCACGTGTCGCAGGAGGAACGCTTCTCGTTGTTCAGCCGGGAGTGTGTCCAGGACCTTGTAGACCTCCTCGGTCCAGTCCCGCTCCTCGTCCTCGGAGGCCCCGTACCGCTCCGGAACCTCACCGTACTGGATCACCACCGCATGACGCTTGCGCTTCTCGAGCAGGGTCCGGCAGCGGTTCGCGAGGATCCGGAATAGCCAAGGCTCAAAGCGCGCGTCGTCGCGGAAGCGATCGAGATTGTGGTACACCCGCACGAACGTGTCCTGCACCGCCTCCTCGGCGTCCTCGCGGTTCCCCACCATATGGAGTGCGAAGCGCAGCGAGCGCGGGTAAAGCGCGTCCACCAGCATGGCAAACGCCTGACGGTCCCCCGCCTTGGCGCGCAGGGGCAGCGTCGGATCGATCGAGGAGTTCGGGGGCGTGTCGGGCATCAGTGAGGTCTTGGGAGGATATCCCGTTCGCTCACCGCCGCGCCACGCCACGCTCCCTGGAACCAGATCGTCCATCGCGTGGTCCGTCATAGAGCGCAGTACCCGCAGGGACCCTCCGGTGTCACATTTGTTGGTATGGCTTCCTTCCTCCAGCCTCCTCCGGGCGCTCCAGCTGCTGATGACCCAGAAGCCGTTGTCGCGCAAACCGTTGCGCGGGCCCGGGCGGCGCAGCCCACCTGGGCCGCGATCCCGGTCCGGGAGCGGATGCGCGTTCTGGCTCGCTTTCGCCTGGTCCGGGCGACGCGGCGGCACGAAATCGCGACGGTCGTCACCGAGGAGACGGGGCGCTCCGCCGTCGGCTCGCTGATCATGGACGTGCTCGTCACGCTGGAGTTCGTGGCCTGGACGCAGTCGAAGACGCCGGGCTTCCTGCGCAGCCGCTGGCGGCGGCTCCCGGGCCCGCTGTTCGCGCGCAAGCGGGTGCGGGACGAGAGGCTGCCGCTCGGCGTCATCGGCATCATCACGCCCTGGAACTACCCTTTCTTCATGCCGGCCTCCTGCGTGCTGCCGGCGATCGCCTGCGGCAACACGGTGGTGCTCAAGCCCAGCGAGCTGACCCCGCGCTGCGGCGCGCTGGTCGGCGAGCTCTTCCGCGAGGCCGGGCTCCCGGACGGCGTGCTTGAGATCGTGCAGGGCGACGGCCGCAGCGGCGCCGCCCTCTCGCGCGCGGCCATCGACAAGATGTTCTTCACCGGCAGCGTGGCCAGCGGGCGGAAGGTGGCGCAGGCCTGCGCGGAACGGTTCATCCCCTGCTCGCTCGAGCTGGGCGGCAGCGACCCGGCCATCGTGCTCGCAGATGCCGACATCCAGCACGCCGCCGACGGCATCTGCTGGTCCCGCTTCGCGAACGTCGGCCAGACCTGCGTGGCGGCCAAGCGGGTGTTCGTCGAGGCCCCGGTCTATGACCGCTTTGTGGAGGCGCTCGCGCGTTCGGTGCGGGACCTTCGGGTCGGCCCGCCGACCCGCGACGTCGGCATCGAGGTGGGCCCACTGATCCACCAGGCCGCCGCCGACGTCATCACTTCGCAGCTCAACGACGCCATGGCGAAGGGGGCCAAGGTGCAGGTGCAGGCAGACGCCCCGCCGCGCGAGGAGGGCGCCTTCGTGCGACCCACGGTGCTCACGGACGTCACCGATGCGATGCGCGTGATGCACGAGGAGACCTTCGGGCCGCTGATGCCGGTCATCAGGGTGCGCGATGCCGAGGAGGCTATCGCCAGGGCGAACGACTCACGCTTCGGGCTCTCGGCCAGCATCTGGTCCCGCGATCGCACCCGCGCATCGGCCCTCGCGCGGCAGCTGGCCTGCGGCACCGTCATGATCAACGACGCCTCGAGCGTGGTCGGCGCGCCCGACGTGGCCTACGGCGGCGTGAAGGAGAGCGGCATCGGCCGCTCCCACGGTATCGCCGGGCTCGAGGCCTGCGTGCGCAGCACGGCGGTGGTGGACGACCTGTTCGCCGGCTGGCGGCAACCCTGGTGGTATCACTACGGCCCGCGGCGGATGTCACAGCTGGACGATTACGTGGACTTCGCGCACGGCAGCACGCTCTGGCGGCGCCTGCGTGGGATTCCCGGGGTATTGCGATTGGTGTTCAGTGCAAAGGATGACGCGTAATGGCTGAGCTGCTGGGCGGGATCGACCGGTTGATTGCGGCGCTGCGCGGCGGGTTCTCGATGGTGCTGCTCGTCGGCCTCGCGCTGGCGACGGTCGCCTGGCTGGAGCGCGCGCGGCGCGTGAACGCCTTCGGCGCCCTGGCCAAGTTCGCCCGGCGGATCTGCGATCCATTGATCGCGCCGATTGAGCGGCGCACCGCGCGCTTCGGTGGCACGCGCCAGAATGCGCCCTGGCTGGCCCTGCTCGCGCTGCTCCTCGCGGGCGCCCTCACGCTCGGCGTGCTCGGCTTCATCCGCGACGTACTGGTGACCACGTACCGCGCCGGCTCGCAGGGGCCCGGCGGGATCGTCCGCCTCGCCGTCTCCACCGTGTTCGCGGTGCTGCAGCTGGCGGTGATCGCGCGGGTCGTGCTCAGCTGGGTGGGCGGGACCTACTCGCGCATCGGCCGCCTGGCGATGGCGCTCACGGAGTGGTTCATGCGGCCGCTGCGGCAGCTGATCCCCACCATCGGCATGGTGGACATCACGCCGCTGGTGGCTTACTTCGGGCTGTCGCTGCTGCGCTCGCTGCTGCTCGTGGCGCTCTAGGCGGTCCGCAGGCTGGGGCTCAGCGACGCAGCTCAGCCCGCTTCGGGTCCCACCGGTTCTCGAACACTTCGATGGGGCGGCCACTCAGGTTCTCCACCTGCCCCAGCTCGCGCTCGATGCGGTATCGGTCCGCCAGGGCCGCCCTGAGCCGCTCGATCGGTGTAGCCGCCGTTACCGCCCCGGCCGCGCAATGGTAGGCGCCGACGGTGCCGGCCGCCGATGCCGTGTCTTCTGCTCGTAAGCAAACGCGTACGAGAGCAGCTGCGCCTCGCTGTACGGCCGCCCGAGGAACTCGAGCCCCGCCGGCATCCCGTTCGGGGAGAAGCCCGCCGGCACGGTGAGCGCGGGATATGCCAGCGTCGGGCTCAGCCCGCGGTTGTCGCCGAGCCCGTAGCCGTCGCGCGGCCGTGGGTTCGTCATCACGTCCTCGGCGATCACCGTCGCCCGCGCGGGGAAGGTCAGATAGAATATTGCGTAGAGCCGCGGGTGGGCCATGGCCTTGAGGACTCCGGTGCGCAGGGCCTCTCGCCGCTTCATCACGGCGAGATAGCCCGGATCGTCCGTGGTCTTGCCGGCGGATCCGTAGAGGCTGCGCGCCCGCCAGGGTACGACCGCGCCGCTGGTGAGGATGTCGGCCAGGGTCTTCACCGGCGCGTTCGGATGCTGCGCCAGGTAGGCGTCGGTGGCCTCTTCGGTCTCATAGTCATTGCCCCCGCCGCCGCGCTGACGCAGCGCCGGGATATCGAGCGAGTCCACGATCTCGGCGCCGAGTGCGCGAAGGTCCGCGAGTGCCGCATCGAACAGGCTGGCGAAGGCGGTGAAGCCCTCCGGGTCCCGCGCCTGCTGGGCAGAGTCCCGCGGCGTACGCAGCACGCCCAGCCGCACGCCGCGCAGCGCGTCGGGCTTCAGGGACGTCGTGTAGCTCGCCGGCACCCGGCCGTACGACTCGGCCGTGACCGGATCGTTCGGGTCGTAGCCGGCAATGACCTCGAGCACCCGTGCCGCGTCGAGCACGCTGCGCGTCATCGGGCCCATCGTGTCCTGCGTGGGGCTCGCGGGCATCATGCCGAAGCGGCTGATCAGCGGAAGCGTCGGCCGAAGTCCCACGAGGCTGCTGACGGCCGCGGGGCCGCGGATGCTGCCGCCCGTGTCTTCGCCGATGCCCACGAGCCCGAAGTTCGCAGCGACCGCGCTGGCCGTGCCGCCGGAGGAGCCGCTGGGATTGCGCGTCGGGTCGTAGGCGTTGCGAATGATGCCGGCCGCGGAGCTCACGTAGCGCTGGGCAAACTCCCCCATCGTGGCCTTGGCAATGACGATCGCGCCGGCCGCCTGCAGCCGGAGCACGGTGGTCGCATCGCGCTCGGGCGTGAAGTCGGCAAACAGCCTCGAACCGTAGGTGGTCGGCATCGAGGACGTCTCAATCTGGTCCTTCACCTCCACCGGTACTCAGTGCATCGGACCCATCGGC
>JAYQOZ010000078.1:0-8853 GCA_038145035.1 Gemmatimonadaceae bacterium
GTCGCATCCGTATGTGATGAAAGGGGGCGATGTTGGCGTGATGGTGAGTGGTAACTGTATGGCTCATCTGTATCTAGACATCGCGAATCGAGAGAGAATCGGATGGGAGATCCTCAGCGGTCATTTCAGGGAGTTCATCCAACACCTGAGCAGCCTTTCGTCCGTGGACCTGCTGCTACTGCCCCGCGCCGACGGTTCCTGCGATGTGGTCGGCGGCGGCGGACGCGCCAGGGTCTCGTGCTCAAGGGCAGCAGGAGCCACCGGGGCTGCGGTGAACCCTCACGCCGCTGACGCGCGCATTGCCTACGAGCCCATCACCGGAGATCCGCTGGGGCTTGGGGGCGAACTCCGTGCGCTTAGCCCCAGCGCCGCGTGGGAGCGCTGTCTCGAGTCGCCGTATCCGGATGCGCTCGTGCAGGTGCTCGCCATTTCCCCTGCGCCACGCGCTGGCGACGTCATCGTCTCGGCATCGGAGGGCTGGGATCTTCGCTCGCGCTGGGAACCGTCGTTGCATGTCAGCGGGCACGGCGCGCTGCGGCGCCGACACATGCTCGTGCCACTCCTGATGTCGCGTCGCGTCAGCGGGACACCGCGACGGACCACGGATATGTTTCCGTCAGCGCTCCAGGCGCTGGCTCTCCATCCACCGACCGGATTGGACGGGAGCAGCTTTCGCTAGCGCGCCGCCGGCCCGCCCACCGCGGCGAGCAGCAGCTGCAGCTGGCCAGCCAACTCCTGCTGCCGCGCGCGCAGCGCCTCGAGCTTGTCCCCGATGAACCGCCGCAGCACATAGCGCCGGACCGCCGTCCACATCGCCTGCCGCCGCTCGCCAATCACGAGCGCCGCCGCCGCCCACAACGGCTGCACCAGCACCGCCGCCACGCCGGCCAGCCACCCGAACTTGAGCCCCAGCATCACCGAGGTCACGCCGATCCAGAGCGGAAAGGCCACCGCGCCGACCAGCACGCGGTGCGTGACGATGGTATCGTCGCCTTCGAGGCGCGCCGTATACGCCGCCCCCCAGACCGCGAGCTGCTTCGGCAGCCAGAACCAAATCGCGCCCGCGATGGAGATGGGCAGCAGCAAGAGCATCGGCAGCCGCAGCAATGCCCAGCGAAACGCCTGCCCGGTCGTGATCGGCTCCGTCAGCGTCATCGGCGTGATGCCGTAGCGCCGGAGGGTTCGCGCGTGTTCGCGCAGCGCGTCGGCGGGCGGGCGCCAGGCCTCCGCGCCGCCATCACGCAGGGCCCCGAGCGCCTCGCTGGTGATGCGCAGTCGTTCCACCTCGGCGGCCGCATCGTCATCCGCCCCCACCTCGGCGCGCCAGACGCCTTCGGCCGTGCGCACCAGCGGCTCGTCCTCCCAGGCCTCGAGGTTCAGCGAGACGCCTCGCATGGACTTCTCGATGCGCTGCGTCAGCTCACGCACCGCGGCCCGGTTGTTCACGTCGCCGACAAGATCGTCCCAGGCGAAGGGCTCCGAGATGATCACGTGCGCCTCGGAGCGGAATGTGTCGCGGTCGCGGAAGACGAGGCCCATCGCGATGATCGGAAACGCGCGCCCGAGCTGCGCCGCAGCCCCGATGGCGATGCGTGCCGCACCGGTCTTGAGCGGCGCCAGGCGCGAGGCCGAGTGGGAGATACCCTCGGGGAAGATCCCGACCACGTCTCCGGCGGCGAGCACTTTGTGCACGTCGCGAAACGAATCGAGATTCTGCGAGAGCCGCGTGGGGTCGTCCTGCTGGCGATGCACGGGCACGGATCCGACGCCCTTCACGAGCCAGCCGATGAGCGGGTGTGTGAACAGCGGAGACTTGGCGAGAAACCGGACATTCCGCCCCGCCATCGACGCGACCAGTGCGGGATCCACGAGCGAGTTGTTGTGGTTGGCGACCACCAGCACGGGGCCGGTCGCGGGGAGCCGGCCGCCGGCCACGCTGACGCGGTAGTAGGACCGCACCGCGAGCTCGGAGATGATGGGCATCGCCCGGTAGAGCCACATGGGCGAAACTTAAAGGGGTATCCACTTATATTGATGCCATGAAAGTGGGAGCCCTGTTCCTCCGCCTCCTGCCACGCGCCCTGCTGCATCCGGCGCTCGCCCGCGACCTGCTGGTCGTCGGCTGGCGCTTCCGCCGGAATCGCTGGTGGGCACGGCCGCCGTTCCTGCCGCTGCCGGCGCGGGACTACGTGCGCTGGCGGATGTACACGGCCTACGGCGATCACGACGCCGTGCCGCCGGTCGAGGACGTGATTCGGTACGCGCGCTGGGCGGCGCGCTTCCCGTAGGCGCGGCCGACGCGCGAACGGCCCGACGATGAGCGCGTCCCTTGAATCGCGGCTGAAGGCGCAGGCGCTCGGCGCGGGGTTTGACCGCGCCGGCATCGCGACGCTCGGCCCGGCGGAGACGCACGCGGAGTTCGCGCGGTGGATTGGGGCGGGCCATCACGGGGAGATGGCGTATCTCGAACGCGGCGCCGCGCTGCGGGTGGACTCCACGCGCCCCGAGCCCGGCATGCGCAGCGCACTCGTGGTGCTGCTCGACTACGGCGGCCGCTCGCCGAGTGGCCCGATTGCACGCTTCGCCCGCGGCGACGACTACCATCGCCTGATGTGGGACCGGCTGGACGGCATCCTGCACTGGCTGCGACGGGAGCACGGGGAGGTGCGCGGACGCGCCTACGTGGACACGGGACCGATCCTCGAGCGCGACCTCGCACGCCGCGCCGGGCTCGGCTGGTTCGGGAAGAACACGATGCTGATCAACCCGGAGATCGGTTCCTTCTGCTTCATCGGCGCGCTGTTCGTCGACCTGGCGCTGGAACCGGACCCGCCGTTCGCGAGCGAGCATTGCGGGACCTGCACGCGCTGCCTCGAGGCCTGCCCCACGCAGGCATTCGTCGCGCCGCAGGTGCTCGATGCGCGGCGCTGCATCTCCTACCTCACGATCGAGTCTCGGTCCGCGATCCCGGACGAACTCGCGGCGGGGCTCGGTGACCGGCTCTACGGCTGCGATGTCTGCCAGGACGTCTGCCCGTGGAACGTCAAGTTCGCCCAGGCCCTCCGCGAGCCGGCCTTCACGCCGCGGCCAGGGCTTGCCGACGTGGATGCGCGTACGCTCGCCGCGCGGATCGTCGACATGGACGAGGCGGCGTACCGCGAGGCCTTCCGGGGATCGGCGATGAAGCGCGCCCGGCTCGACGGCCTGCGGCGCAACGCCCGTGCGGTGCTGGCGCCCCGTGGCCGCCCCTCAGCGCCGCCGGCTGTCCAGCCAGTCGACGACGATGCGCTCGGCCACGACGACACCGAGCGTCGCTAGCGCACGCGTCCCGGCGAACTCGATGGCGGTCTGTGGATTGTGGCGTTCGGGGCGCCACGCGATGGACGACGCCGAGGAGACCGCCACGCCGACCAGGAGCGGGACGTTCGCCCGCCGCACACCGCGGCGATCGAAGCCCGTGAAGGTGCGGTGGACGGAACATCGCAGCAGGCGAGCGCGCGTGCATGCCGCGCTGTCCTCGCGCCAGCCGTAGAGCCGACCGACTCCGCCGCGCACCGTCAGCTGCACCGTGACGAATGCGGCGCGGTCCGCCACGCGCGCGCCGTAGCCATTCCAGTCGTGCGACCAGGCCTTGGGCGTCTGCACGGCGTGCGCGCCGGCAGCCCCCGCGAGGATGCTGCCGACGGTGAACCCAATGAACGCGAGGTTCGGCATTCAGGCCGGGATGGCTGCGCCGAGCGCCTTCTTCACCGCCGGCAGGACCACGGTGCCGAGCAGCTCGATGGCCCGCATGGTGTCCCGGTGCGGCATCGAGCCGACGGTCAGCTGCAGCGTGAAGCGCGTCATGCCGAAAAGCTCGTGCTCCCAGAGCACTTTGTCGATGACCTGCTGCGGATCCCCGATCAGCACTGCACCCTTGGGGGAGCGCTCGGCGTCGAACTGGTGGCGGGTGGGCGGCGGCCAGCCGCGCTCGCGACCGATCTTCCCCATCTGGTATTGATAGGGATGCCAGGCCTGCTCCGCAGCATCGCCGGTGGAGTCGGCGACGTGGCCGTGAGAGTTGATGCTCAGCTGCACTGCGGCGGGATCGTGACCGGCCTTCGCCCAGGCCTCACGGTACAGGTCGGCGTAGGGCACGAAGCGCTCCGGCGACCCGCCGATGATGGCCAGTGCCATCGGCAATCCGAGGGTCGCCGCACGCACCACGGACTGCGGCGTGCCGCCCACCGCGACCCACACGGGCAGCGGCGCCTGCAGCGGTCGCGGGAAGATGGGCTGGTCCTGCAGCGGCGCCCGGTATCGACCCTTCCAGGTGACGCGTTCAGTGTCGCGCAACGCGAGCAGCAGCCCGAGCTTCTCGCTGAACAATGCGTCGTAGTCGTTGAGGTCGTAGCCGAAGAGCGGGAACGACTCGATGAAGCTCCCGCGGCCCGCCAGCACCTCGGCGCGTCCGTTGGAGATCAGGTCGAGCGTCGCGAACTCCTGGAACACGCGCACCGGGTCGTCGGAGCTGAGCACGGTGACCGCGCTCGAGAGCCGGATACGCGTGGTGCGCGCCGCGATGGCGGCGAGCAGCACGACCGGCGTGGACGACAGGTAGTCGGCGCGGTGGTGCTCCCCGACGCCGAAGACGTCGAGGCCGACCTCGTCCGCCAGCACCGCCTCCTCCAGGAGGTTTGCGATGCGCTGCTCGCGCGGCAGCAGCGCGCCCGAGCGGTCGGGCGTGTGCTCCACGAAGGTGTAGAGGCCGAACTCCATCAGCGGCTGCTCTTGTAGATCATGTCCACGAGCTCGTCGTACATCGCCTCGGCCTGTTCCTCTCCGCTCTTGATGGCGTGCGCGGCACAGTGCTTGAGGTGGTTGCGCATCAGGTTGCGGCTCACGGAGCGCAGGGCCTCCTGCACCGAGGAGATCTGCGTCAGGATATCCGCGCAGTAGCGGTCCTCCTCGATCATCTTCTGCAGGCCGCGCACCTGGCCCTCCACGCGGCGCAGGCGCGTGAGGTTGCCCTGCTTGAGGGCGGGGTCCACGGCGACGGCCTTGCGGGCGTCGTCGCGGGTGGCGCAATGACAGGCCGCCTGCTGCGTGGGAGGGGACTTCCTGGTCGTAGTGGCCATCAGGATCTCCTAGGCAATGCGCGCCCGCCGGAGGCGGAGCGAGTTGGTCACGACACTGACGGAGCTGACGGCCATCGCGGCACTGGCCATCACGGGCGTGAGGAGCAGGCCGAAGGCGGGGTAGAGTACGCCGGCCGCCACCGGAATGCCAATCACGTTGTAGATGAACGCCCAGAACAGGTTCTGCTTCATGGTGGCCATCGTCCGGCGCGAAAGCTGGATGGCGTGGGCCGCGGCGCGCAGGTCGCCGCGCATCAGCACCACGTCGGCCGCCTCGGCGGCGATGTCGGTGCCGGTACCGATGGCCATGCCGACGTCCGCCTGGGCCAGCGCCGGCGCATCGTTGATGCCGTCGCCCACCATCGCCACAACCTTGCCTTCGCCCTGCAGGCGCCTGATCTCGGCCACCTTGCCGTCCGGGAGTACGCCCGCGACGACCCGCTCGATGCCGGCCTCCTTGGCGATGGCCTTGGCCGTGCGCTCGGTGTCGCCGGTGAGCATCACGACGTCGAGGCCCAGCGCGTGCATCCGCTGGATGGCGGCGCGCGAGCTGTCCTTGATCGGGTCCGCCACCGCAAGGATGCCGGCGAGCGCGCCGTTGCGGGTTACGTACATCGGCGTGCGGCCGGCATCGGAGAGCCGCGCGGCCTCGTCGGCGAGCGCGGCGACATCCGTGGAGTAGTCCGCCATCAACGCGGCATTGCCGACCGCCAGCGCCGCGCCGTCCACACTGCCGACGATGCCCTTGCCGGTAACGGAGTCGAAAACTTCGACGCTGCCTTGCGTGAGGCCCTGCTCCTTGGCGTAGCGCACGATGGCATCAGCCAGCGGATGCTCGGAGAGCGCTTCCAGCGCCGACACCTCGCTCAGCAACTGCAGGCGGTCGACGCCTGCGGTGACCGCGAGATCCGTGACCGTGGGACGGCCCTCGGTGACGGTGCCCGTCTTGTCGAGCACCACCGTGGTGACGTCACCCGCGCGCTGCAGTGCCTCGCCGCCCTTGATGAGCACGCCGAGCTCGGCGCCCTTGCCGGTGGCGACCATCACCGCGGTGGGGACGGCCAGGCCCATGGCGCAGGGGCAGGCGATGATGAGCACGGTGACGGCGGCCGCGAAGGCGCGCACGAAGGAGCTGTCACTCGCGAGGATGGCCCAGGTGGCGAAGGTCGCGATGGCAATCGAGATGACGATCGGCACGAAGATGCCCGAGATGCGGTCCGCGAGCGCCTGGATCGGCGCGCGCGACCCCTGCGCATCGCGCATCAGCTTCACGATCTGGGCGAGCACGGAGTCCTCGCCCAGCGTGGTGGCCGAGAGCCGGAAGGCGCCGGTTCGGTTGATGGTGCCGCCAATGACGCGGTCGCCGACCTTCTTGGCGACGGGCATCGACTCGCCGGTCAGCATGGACTCGTCCACCGCGCTTTCGCCCTTCTTGACCGTGCCGTCCACCGGAATCCGCTCGCCGGGCCGCACGACGACGATGTCGCCGGCCGCGACCTCGTCAATCGGAATGTCCTGCTCGACGAGATTACGCAGCACCCGGGCCGTACGCGGCTGCAGCTGCACCAGGGCCCGGAGCGCGGCAGCGGTGTTGCGCTTGGCGCGCGCCTCGAACGCGTTCCCGGTGAGGATGAACGCGATGATGAGGATGACGGCCTCGTAGTACACGTCGGCGGCGATGCCGCGCGCGGTGAAGAAGCCTGGCGCCAAGGTCGCGATCACCGAGTACACGTAGGCCGCCCCCGTGCCGAGTGCCACCAGCGTGTTCATGTCGGCCGAGTGGTGCGTGAAGGACTTCCAGGCCCTGACATAGAAGTGCCGGCCGGCGGTGGCCATCACGCCGCCGGTCACGACCAGCAGCACCCAGGTCATCCACATCATCTCGTGCATCAGCGGCATCAGGGCCATGGCGACGGCGCCGGTGGCAGCGCTCGCGATGGCCTTGCGCCTGAGCGCCGTGAACTCCTCGGCCGTGGCACGGTCACGCGCCTCCTGTTCCTCGAAGGCGCTGCGGTCCGTCTGCGGCAGCTCGGCGTCGTAGCCGGTCTTCCTGATGGCGTCCACCAGCGCCTCGGGGCGCGTGGCCGCGGGATCGTAGGTCACCGTCGCGGTGCCCATCATCAGGTTCACGCTGGCGTCGCTGACGCCGGCTTCCTGCTGCAGCGTGCGCTGCACCCGCGACTGGCAGGCGGCGCAGGTCATTCCCTGCACCGGGATGCGGGCGGTGATGTGGTCAGCCATGGGCGATGATCGTGCCGCGCAGCATGCTCATGCCGCACGTGAAGGGGTAGCGCCCGGGTTCCGTCGCGGTGATGTCGACAACGGTGCGCTCGCCGCTCGGCAGGAAGCGCCGGACATTGAACGCGGGGATCACGACCTCCTCCGAGCAGGAGGAGGTGTCGCGGCGATGGAAGACAAGCCGGACAGGCGTTCCCACCGGAATCTGGACGGCGGCGGGGCTGTTCCCGCCGGCCACGATGATCTCCACCCCGGCGGCGCCGGCCGCGGTGGCGAGCGCCGCGGCGGCCGGCACGGAGCGCCCGGCCATGAAGAACCACCAGTTCACGGCCGCGATGGCGGCGGCCGCGGCGGCCAGGACGAGCCAATCGATTCCCGCCACCGCAGCCTCCCGGTTACAGGGTGGCGAGGACGGTGTAGCCTGCGTCGCGGATTGCCTCGGCGATTGCGTCCTTCCCAACCTTGGACTCATCGAAGTCCACGGTCGCCTTGCCAATGCTGACCTCTTCAATGGTCACGCCGTCCAGCGAGCCGAGTGCACGCTTCACCGCCATCAGGCAGTGGCCGCAGGTCATGCCTCCGATTTCCAGCGTCTGCCTTGCCATTGTGTGCTCCACGGTGTCGGTCGCGCGGGCCGGCGGGGGCAACATACCCCTCACGGGTATTAGCATAAATACCCCCCACCCCTATGTCAATAGGACCCCGGAACCTGTCCGCCCCGAGCCCCCTCGACCTACCCGGTCGCCACCCCCACCGGGTGACGAGCCGCCCTGCCGGTGGCTCAGCGCGTGAGCCCGTGCCCCGGTTCTCACAGGGCATCCTGCCACGCCAGTGGCGCGGCATGGTGAGCGCGACCGTGAAGTCCGCGTCGGCGTCAACTCGACCAACCGGGAGGACTGCAAGCCCGCGACCGCGCAGTAGCTTTCCCGCCGTGGACGAGCCCTCTGCCAAGGACCGCCTGAGCGCCTGGCGACGCAGTCGCCCCCGCACCCCGCCGCTGGAGCGGCGCGTCGTACGCGCCCGCGGCCTCGACTTCGCGGTCCGCCTCTCTCCGCCGGTACCTGGCAGCGTCCCGGTGGTGGCCGTGAATGGGGGCATGATCTACGGCCACGAGCTGCTGTGGCCCACCTTCGCGCCCTTCGCGGAAGGCCGGCAGGTCATCCTGTACGACCAGCGCGGCCGGGGCGACTCGCAGGCGCCGCCGGGCGCGCGCGCGGCGCGCATCGAACACGATGCAGGAGACCTCATCGCGTTGCGCGAGGCACTGGGCATCGCGCAGTGGGACATTGTCGCGCACTCCTGGGGCGGCGGCATCGCGCTGCTCGCGGCGGCGGAAGATCTCGACGGCGTGCGCCGCGTCGTGACCTTTGGTGCCGTGGGCCCCACCTCCGGCTGGCTCGAGGGCCTGCACGGACGCGCCGTCGCGCATCTCGCGGCCCGTGACCTCGACGAGGAACGCGCGGCCCTGGCTGCACTCGACCCGCGCACGCTCTTCGAC
>JAYQOZ010000079.1:0-8811 GCA_038145035.1 Gemmatimonadaceae bacterium
GTGATCGACCACGAACGCGCGGCAGCGTGGCAGCGCCGGGCCGCGGAACAGCCCTCGGGCGCGGCGGCGGCGCTGGTCGAGGCGCGGCGGGTCCGGGCCGCGCTCCGGGGCCTCGCGGAACGCGGACGCGGCAGCGACGGCGAGCGGGCCCGTGAGGCAGCGCTGGGGGAGATCAACCGACTGCTGGGTCGCAGCGTGGGCACCAGGCGCGTGGAGACGGTCGGCGACGGACGCTACGCGCGGAGCTTCCTTCCGGTCGGCGATGCCTTCGGCGGGCTGGTGATTCCGGTCGTCGAGTCCGCAGTGGACTCGCTGGTATCCGAGGAGCTGCTCCGCATTCGCGTCTGTGCCGACCGACGCTGCCCGCGGGTGTTTCTCGATCAGACCAGGTCGCGCACGCGGCGCTGGTGCGACATGGCCACCTGCGGCAATCGGGCCAAGGCGCTCAGGCTGCGGCGCCGTCGCGCGACGTCTTGATGTAGCCCATCTCCTCGGCGTACCCGCGGAGCTGCGCCTGCAGCAGGCGGCGGCCGCGGAACAGCCGCGACTTGATGGTGCCCTCCGGCACACCCAGCACCTGGGCGATTTCGCCGTAGCGCAACCCGTGCAGATCGCTCATCACCACCGCGGCCCGGTATTCCTCCGGCAGGCCATGGATGGCGTCCACGATCTCCTGGTCCACGAAGGAGTCGTAGAACGTGCCCTCGGGGTCCGCCTCGCCCACCGGCTCGAAGACCTGGCGACCCTCCTCGTCCTCCAGCGGCTGCACCTCGCGCGCGTCGATGCGGCGCTTTCGGCTCACGAAGGCGTGGTAGAGGATCGTGAACAGCCAGGCGCGGATGTTGGTGCCGAGCCGATACTGCTCCCAGCGCTGGAAGGCACGGAGGAGCGTGTCTGACACGAGATCCTCCGCATCATCGCGGCCGCGCGTAAGCTTGAGCGCGAACGAGTACAGCGCGTCGAGCTGCGCCAGGGCCTCGGCGTCGAAGCGCGCGCGGCGCTCCGAGCGCTCGCGGTCCCCGGCCCGGTTCTCGATTCCCATGAATCCCAGCTCTGCTGCAATCGAAGCCATCGTGTTCTCCTCGGAGACCGCGTGCCGTTACATCCTTACGCAGCTACAGCGTCACGTTGCGACGCTCGTGTCCTGCCACGAACCGCTTCAGGTCCGCGGCCACGCCGTGCATCAGGCTGACATCCCGCTTCATCCGGGCCATGGTCGTGGCACCCTCGAGTGTCGCCACGATGAACCGCGCCAGGCGGTTCGGGTCCGCATGTTCTTCCAGCTGGTCCTTCACCTGCCCCAGCAGGCCGGCAATCTCGTCCGTCCACGAGCGAAACACCCGGGCAATGCGCACCCGGAAGCCCTCGTCCTTGGCGGCCATCTCGGTGGCCAGCGCGCCGAACGGCGAACCCGACTTGCCGCCGCGCTCGGCCTGCATGGCGACCACGGAGTCGATAAAGACGTTCAGGCGCTCCAGCGGATCGAGCGACGGCTCGCGCAGGATGGCGAGGCCGCGATCGGCGAGCACGTCGAACTGGCGCGCCAGGACCTCGTGCCCCAGTGCTTCCTTTGACTTGAAGTAGTGGTAGAAATGACTCTTACCGCTGAGTCCGGCCTTCGCGATGACGTCGTCCACCGACGTCTGCACGAAGCCCTTCTCGGCAATCAACTCCGCCGCGGCGTCAAGAATCTGGAATCGCTTCTGGCTCACGAACTCAATACTAGGACTGATGAGTCCTATTATCAAATCGGCCCGGCAGATTCCATATAAGTGATTATAAAACAATCACTTACAATATGGACAGAAATTAGAACGGGCCTGGTAAATTGCTCTTACTAGGTGCTGGAGTCCTATGGAATCGCAGGACTACCGGCGGCGCCGGCCGCCCCTCGGGAATGGCGGGCGCCCGCCGCGTCGATCGTCGCCTGGGTGCCCATCCTTGGGCCGCTCGCCCCGACGGCCCTCCGGCCGACGCGACGCTTCATCGCGACTCCACGGGCGAGAGAGCTCCTCCTGCACCGCTTCCAGCGTGTCGGCCTTCACGCTCCCGCGCGCCCCGCGGTTCACCAGGAAGCGCAGCGGGCGGTCCAGCGTCGGCAGCTCTTCCGTCACCAGCGTGCGCGCGAGCTTCTCCTGCAGCTGCAGGCGGGCCACGCCGCGCGGACCCTCGGGCGTGTCCTCCACCTCATAGTGGATGCCCACGGCGCGATCGCGGATCATCACGCTGTCCGGCAGCGCCAGCCAGCGCGCGCGATCGGTGGGCGACACGAACGCATTCGCGTCAAACACCAGCGGCGACGACCGGAACGTGGCCAGCGAATCCACATCCGCGAGCTGGGCCTCGTACCACGAGGCGAGTTCCGGTTGTGAGAGGCGCGGCGTCGTGCCGCCGCTGCGCCGGTACACCTCACGCACACTCTCGATCAGCGGCCGATTCCGCGGAATGGCCGGATGCCGCGCCTCGCCGCGCGCCAGGGCCTCCGCCAGCACCCGCCGTGCCTCGACCTCCTGTCCCGGCGGAAAATCCGTCACGGACTCCCGCTCGCGCTCCAGCTCGAACCCGAAGTACGTCAGCCGCCGCTCGAGGGCCAGCGGCCGCTCGCGATGCGAGGCGTCGTAGACCAATCGCGGCTCGTGCCCGATGGCCTCCGCGCGGATCAGGTCGCGCGGGATCTGCGTACCCTCGATGCCCGCCCGTGGCACGCCGAACTTGTCGGCGAAGTATCGCAGCGTCCCGGCGATCGGCCCCCAGCTCCCGCAGACGCTGGTCTTCGACACCCGCGCCTCGTCGCCATCCGCGGTCTCCTCGTCGATCACCAGCGCGAACGGCATCACCTTCGCCAGCAGCTGCACCCAGCGCCTCTCGATTGCCGCCGTCGCCCGCGGCATCGTGTTCGGCAACGGCAGTCCCACCGAGCGGAAGATGCTCGCCATCGCCAACGCCGAGTCCTCGAGCGCCTTCACGAGCACCCCGCGCTCCTCGGCCCAGCGTTCCACGCTCTCGTCGAAGAGCTGCCGCGGCAGGCCGTACACGGCCCCGAGATAGCCGCAGCGCGTGAAGGCCTCGGCATACACGTTGTACGTCGTGAGGTGGTCGCTGCCCGGCACGAGCAGCCCGGCGAGGTCGCGATCCTCGCGCGTCATGCGGTGCAGCGATTCCACGCTGGCCATCACCGCCACGTAGGGCAGCAGTTCGTCGTCGCAGTGCACCAGCAGCTCGGCCCAGGGCCGATCAACCGGCATCGCCTCCACGGCCTTGCCGTAGGTCGTGAGCCGGCCCGCCTCGATGATGCCACGAGACTCGAGGAAGGCCATCGCCCCGCGATACGACTGCCGATCCAGCGGCACCGGCAGGTCGAGTTCGTCAGCCCGCACGCCGAGCGCGGCGCAGGTCAGTGCCACGCGCTCCGAGTCGCCCGCGAGCTGGAACTCCGGCGCCGTGGGCTCAAGCCCCTGAAAGCGGATGTCGCGGTCGGAGAGGATGAACACGCGCCCGCCGGCCACGCGCCCGTGCACGCGCCCCGCCATCTGCAGGATCTCGTTGGCACCGAGGTGCAGGCGCGTCAGCACGTTGCGCCCACGCTCGACCACGTTCGTGAACCGTGTGTCGTCGATCACCACGGTGTCGAGCCCCTGCACGTTCAGCGCGCTCTGCCCGGCCGCCGTCATCGCCAGCAGGAAGGGCTTCTGCACCTCGCCCTCGAGGAAGGGCCGGATCACGCGGATCGGCTCGCCCCCGTGATAGAACGCCACCGACATCCGCGGATACCGCGTGCCGACGTCGGTGGCCACCTCCTCCACGGCCGCGCGCGTCGGCAGGAACACGCCGATGCCGCGACGCTCCTTGATCGCGCGCTGGAGGAAGCGGTCATCGAGGAAGCCCACCGGCTTCCGGCGCACGACCTCGACCGTCGCGGCCTTGGCGGGATCGAAGGCACTGGACTCCACCACCGCCGCGGCGTTCAGGTAGCGCGCGTAGAAACTCGGATCCACCGTCGCGCTCAACCACACGAACCGGCAGCCGGTGCGCTTGCCCAGCGCGAGGCAGAGCTCGAGCTCCGCACTGGTCTGGTGGATCTCATCCACCACCAGCGTGTCATGCGGGCGGATGTCGCCGTCCTGGAACCAGCGCCGCGCGATGCCCGTGGTCACGATCACCACGTTCCAGCTCGGCGTCTCCGGCGTGGCCTCGCGCTCGCGGTTCACCACGCCCACGCGCAGCTCATCGGTGCCGAGCAGCACCTTGGCAATGGGCTTGACGCTGAGGGTCTTGCCGGTGCCCGTGCCCGCGACAATGCCGAAGCCCTGGCGCGGACGTGCCTCGGAAGCACCGAGGTCCTCCGCGAGTCGCCGCAGCTCCTCGCCACGCGAGCACCAGAGGACCGTCTCCAGGTCCAGCGTGAAGGCCAGCTCAATGGTCTCGCAGGCCGCGCGCGTGGGCGCAATGACGATGATGCGGCCGCGCGCCCCGCCGGCGCGCACGAAGGCGTCGTGGTCCGGCGGGAGATAGCGGTCCCGGACCTCGCGCAGCGGCAGGTCGTCGGCTACGACGGTCGCTCCACGCCGGGGCGCTCCGGCACGGAATCAGGGCGTGGCCGCGTCGGCGTCCGGATGCGGGCCGGCAGCGGCGTCGGTGGCGTGCGCTCCTTCGTGCGCGCCGCAGGGCGGGCGCTGTCGCGGGTCGGGACGGGGACACGGCGCGCACCGCTGTCCGCGCGCGGCGGCCGCGGGTGCGTCTGGAATCCGCGTACTTCGAGCTGCCGACCGGTCGTCGGCCCGAACACGACGACGCCGTTCGCGGGCTTCTGCCGCAGCGCCGACTGGCAATCGGAGGGCGCGGGCTGCTGTTGCGGCGAGCCGCCATCCATCCACACCCGGCACTTCCCGGCCGGCGGCATCATGTCCGCCGGCATGTCGGCGGGACGGTTGGGCTCACTGCTGCGGCGCTGGGCCTCCGCCACGGAGGGGATGAGCGAAAGCAGGAGAACGACAAGCGGCAGGCGGAACGACATCGCAGACTCGGCACCAGGGGGGCGCGTGCTCATACCCACCCCGCGGCCCGCGGTTCGCCGGATTGCCGCCCGCCCCGACGTCACTTGTCGCCGAAGCTGATGCCCATCCGCCGCGCCGTCTGCACCACGTCGTGCGTCGGGTCCACGCGCTTCGGCTCGCGCAGCGCCTCCTCGATCGGCACCGTCACGATGTGCGGCGTCTGCAGGGCCACCATATGGCCCCACTTCTGGTCCGCCACCGCCTGCACCGCCGCGCCACCGAAGCGCGTGGCGAGCAGGCGGTCGTAGCCGGTCGGCATGCCCCCGCGCTGGAGATGCCCCAGCACCAGCGAGCGCGACTCCTTGCCGGTGCGCGCCTGCACCTCCGTCGCGATCCGCGACGCGATGCCGCCCACGCGCCGGTTCTGCCCCGGCAGCGACTCCCCGATGATGGACACCTTGCCGTCGGAATCCGTCGCCCCCTCGGCGACGACGATGATGGCAAACTTCCGTCCGGCCCTGTCCCGCTCGACGATGGCGCGGCAGACGTTCTCGATGTGCCAGGGGATTTCCGGCAGCAGGATTACGTCCGCGGTGCCCGCCACCCCCGAGTTTAGCGCGATGAAGCCCGCGTCGCGCCCCATCACCTCGAGCACCATCACGCGATCGTGGCTCTCGGCCGTGGTGTGCAGCTTGTCGATGGCCTCGATCGCCGTCTGCACCGCGGTGTCGAACCCGAAGGTCGTCACCGTCCCGGACACATCGTTGTCGATGGTCTTGGGCACGCCCACCACGCGCATGCCCTTCCGGACCAGCCGCTGCGCGATCGAGAGCGATCCGTCGCCGCCGATGGAAATCATGGCCTGGATGCCGAGGCTGCGCGCGTTCTCGATCAGCTCGTCCGAGCGATCGACCTCGACGAACGAGCCGTCCGGTTGCTCCACCGGGAAGCTGAACGGATTGCCGCGGTTCGTCGTCCGCAGGATGGTGCCGCCGAGGTGCGCGATGCCGCGCACCGTCTCCGCGGTCATCGGGATGATCTCATCGTCACCGAGCAGCCCCGCATAGCCGCGCTTGATGCCCAGCACCGACCAGCCGCGGCCGAGGGCCGACAGCGTGGCGGCGCGGATCACCGCATTCAGGCCCGGGGCGTCGCCGCCACCGGTGGAAATCGCAATACGCATCGAGCAGAGGACGGGTGGGGGTTGAGCGCTCAGCCGAGCCGCGCGTCGATCAACTGCAGGATCTCGCCCGGCTGTGCATGCCGGCCGAGCTGTTTCTTGGAGAACACGAGCTGGTCATCCAGCGAGACCTCGAACACACCGCCACCGGAGGGAGTCAATCCCACCTCGGCGTCGGGCCACCGGTCCCGCAACGCGGCCGCCAAACTGACGGCCCGGGGCTCGTAGTTTCAGACCGTGCAGTATTCGATGGTGAGGCGCATGGGGGCAGCCGGAGGACGAAGGGGAAAGGACGAAGGATGGAAGATGAGCAGCGAGAGCGGCAGCGTCCATCCTTCGGCCGTCACGGTTGTTCACCCTCCGTCTTCCGGCCTCCGTCCCTCATCGCTGGTAAGGCACCCCCGTCACGTTCGCCATCCGATAGATCGCCGTGTCCTGCTTCGCGACGATGGCGCCGAGTGAGTCAAGCGTGGCCTGCATGTCGGCCATCTGCAGGGCGACCTGGTTCAGGGCGTCGCCGATGTCGGTCAGCTGCTGCTGCTGGTCCATCACCCGCTGGGGATCCTCGTAGCAGCCGGCCGCCGACAGCACGGCGGTGGCGCCCAGCAGGCGCAGGGTCCGGGAAAGCACGGGCATCGCATACCTCGGGAAAGGATTCGATGCGGCGCGCGGGCACGCGGTCGCGCCGCCGGAGGCGAATCTAGCGAGCCTCCTGGTGTCCCGTTCAGGAGACGCCATGCGCCCCGGCCTCACGCTCGCCGAACTCGTCGTGACCTGTACACTGATCGGACTGGTCGCCGGCATCGCCATCCCGCGCAGCCGTGCCCTGCTCGACGGCCTGCGGCTCGAACAGGCCTCGCACGAGGTGTCGGCGGCCCTGATGCTCACCAGGGCCGCGGCCATCCGGCGCGGCGAACGCGTGCGCCTGGTGGTGGACAGCGCCCGCGGTGCCCTGCGCATCGAGGCCGGCCGTGACACGCTTCACCAGCGCAACCTTGCGCGCCAGCACCATGTGACGCTCCGCGCCTCCCGCGACACCATCACCTATGCCCCCTCAGGCCTGGGATTCGGCCTCGCGAACTCCACGATCATCGTCTCCGTCGGCGGGCGCGCCGACACGCTGACGGTGAGCCGGCTGGGGCGGGTGAGATTCTAGGGAGGCCCGCAGACAGGAAAGGCGAGGCCGTACGGCCTCGTTCCCTCGTCAGGTTCCGAAATCGAATCCGCTGACGGAAATCCGCGGAATCTCCTGCCCGATCACCCGCTCGATCGTCCGCACCATCCCGATCTCGTCGGTGCTCATGAACGTGAAGGCGTCGCCTTCCTTGGCGGCGCGGCCGGTGCGGCCGATGCGGTGCACATAGTCCTCGGCCTGCTGCGGCACGTCGTAGTTGATCACGTGCGTGATGCCGGAGATGTCGAGGCCGCGCTGGGCGATGTCGGTCGCCACCAGGACGCGCGTCCTGCCGTCCTTGAAGCGCTGCAACGCCTGCTCGCGCTGCACCTGCGACTTGTCGGCATGCAGGGCGTCGGCGTTCACGCCCTCCTGCTCGAGGTGCCGCACCACGCGGTCCGCACCGTGCTTGGTGCGCGTGAACACGAGAATCGAGTCCTCGGCGTCCATCTCACCCAGCAGGTGTGCGAGCAGCGACGTCTTCCGGTGCCCGGGCACGGGATACACGAAGTGCCGCACCGTATTCGCCGCCTGCGACCGGCGGCCCACCTGCACCACCACCGGCTTGCGCAGGTACTTTCGCGCCAACGCCTCGACCTCGGGCGGCATCGTCGCCGAGAACAGCAGGGTCTGCCGATACGGATGGATCGCCGCGACGATGCGGTTGATCTGCGGCGCGAAGCCCATATCGAGCATGCGGTCCGCCTCGTCGAGCACCAGCACCTCGAGGTCGTCGAAGACCACATTCTGCTTCTCGAGGTGGTCGATCAGCCGACCCGGCGTCGCCACCACGATGTCGACCCCACCGCGCAGCGCCGCCGTCTGCCCTTCATAGCCCACACCACCGTACACGGAGATGACATCGAGGCCCGTTCCGTGCCCGTACTTCCCGACGCTGGCCTCCACCTGCTGGCAGAGTTCGCGTGTCGGCGTCAGCACCAGGGCCCGCGTGCGCTTCGGCCCGCCGATGAGCCGTTCGATGATCGGGATCGTGAATGCCGCCGTCTTGCCGGTGCCGGTCTGCGCGAGGCCCATCAGGTCGCGGCCCTTGAGCGCCAGCGGGATTGCCTGCTGCTGGATCGGCGTCGGGCGGTCGTAGCCCGCGCGCGCCAGCGACGCGAGCATGGCCTCGCCAAGTCCCAGGGCGGTGAAGGTGATGTCGGAGGGGCTCGCCTCCGCCTGGGCGAGGGACAGCGTGACGCCCGCGGCGTCCTTCGCCGCGCGGCCCGCCCTCGACCTGTCCTTCCGCTTCACCGTCACCGTCGCGTCGGCCGGCGCTCCGGCCGCGTCCTTGGCCTTTGCCTTGGGCTTCGCTTTCGTTTTCGTCTTCGTCTTCGTCGGCATTACAACGCAACCTAGTTGCGGAGGTCCTCGAGCAACAACGCATTGATGCGCTCGGGCGCCTCCTCCATCACGACGTGCCCAGCATCCTCGACCCACGTCAGCCGACCCGCGGGCAGGGC
>JAYQOZ010000080.1:0-8746 GCA_038145035.1 Gemmatimonadaceae bacterium
TGTGGTTCCCGGTCCTGCGCCGTGGCGGGAGCGTGAAGCCCGCATTCACGAGCGCGGCCCCGACGCGTTCGCGGGCCTCCTTCACGCTCCCGGACGGCAGGCCGACCATGGTCCATCCCGGGAGCCCCGGCGCGGCGTCGACCTCCACGGTGACGGCGTAGGCCTCGCCCCCAAGGACGGCAGCGGACGCGATGGCGGCGAGCACGCGCGATGATACGCAGGGGCATCCCCGACCTTCGCATCGCGAACGCGCGCGCGGGGCCCTACTTTTCCACGATGCAAAGGTGGCTCGGTTGCGCGTTGCTCCTGTGCTCGGCGGCTGCCGTGAGCGGCGCACAGGCACGTCCCCAGCGGGCCGACGTCCGTCAGCGCGACTCGCTGCAGGCGGCGCAACGTGCAGGGTCGGGCCGCGGCGCCGCCGCGACCGCCACAACCGCCACAACCGCCACAACCGCCGCGGCGGTGACTGCCACGGGCACCTTCATGGCAACCCGCATCGACCGCGAACCGCTGCCCCTGAAGGACCAGGTCGTCGACCAGGACGGCACGGAATACCTGATCGAATTCGACCGCCTTGTGCTCGCCCTGCGCGCGGACGCGACCTTTCGGGCCTCGCTGCGCTTTCGGCGCACGCTGTTCTCGCGGGACCCACGCGGGCGCTCGCGTCCCACACCACTGCAGAGCATGACGGTCACCGGCACCTATGTAATCGCTGACGATACGATTCGCTTTACGCCGGACCCGTCGGACGAAACCAAGGGGCTGCGCATGCTGGCGGGCAGGGTACGCAGCGCCCGCGAGCTTGAAGTGCCCTTCCACTACCGCAACGGGACGCAGGCCCGCGACCGCGTCCTGATCCTCACCCGCCGCGACGACATCTTCTGATGCGAACGACGCGTTCCAGCCTGCTCCCTCTCGCGGCCTGCTGCGCCCTGCTCAGCGCCTGCAGCGGCGCCTCGACGCCGGCGACCACGCCCGCCCCGGCCCTGCCGACGTACCAGGCAGGCGCGGTGCCGGATTCCTTCGTCGTGCGATTCACGACGTCGAAGGGCGACATGGACGTGATGCTCCGCCGCCAGTGGGCGCCGAACGGCGTGGCGCGCGTGTACGAGGCGGTGTTCGCGAACTATTACGACGGGGCGCGCTTCTTCCGCGCCATCCGCGGCTTCGTGCTCCAGTTCGGCATCGCCGCGGATCCGGCGCTGAGCGCCGCCTGGCGGTCGCGGCGCATCCCCGACGACACGGTGCGCGAGAGCAACCGGCGCGGCACCCTGGTCTTCGCGGCCGGCGGTCCCGACACGCGCACGACGCAGCTGTTCTTCAACCTGCGCGACAACGCGCGCCTGGACGCGCTGGGCTTCGCCCCGCTGGGCGAGATCATCGCGGGCTGGGAGACCCTGGACCAGCTCTTCACCGGCTATGGCGATGGCCCGACGGGGCCGAGCCAGGACCGCATCGGCGCCGAGGGCGAAGCCTACCTCGCGGCGGAGTTCCCCCTGCTCGATCGCATCATCGCGGCACGCGTCGTGCGCGCCTGGGGGCCGGCAGCGCCATAGGGCCATTCGTGGCGATCGGCTGACCACCGGAACGGGACGCCACCCGAAGCCCGGAGCCTAGGCCTTGACCAGCGACCCCCGCCGCGAGGCCTCGCGCTTCCTCCTCTCCCGGGCCTGCTCGCGCCTGCGGGCCTCGAAGACCGCCAGGGGCTCCATGATCGAACCCCGGCACCTGGCCGTGCCGCAGAGGCACCTGTACATGCGTTCCTCCGCCTCCGTCTCATCGCCGCTGCGCTCGTAGGCGTAGTCGTAGTGCAGCTCCTCGCCCTCCGGAATGTCACGGATGGCGGAGATCCAGACGCGCCCGCGGATGATCTCCGCCTCGCAGTTTGGATCGCAGGAGTGATTGATGAACCGGGCGTCGTTCCCCGCGTTCGTGGCGTCGATCACCGTGCGGCTCGACACCGTGAAGAGGAACGTGTGGTGCTCGTCCATCGACTCGTCGTCATAGCGACGGTCGGCTTCCTCGTGGCTGATGCGCTCACCGGTGTCCTCGATGCGGCGCTCGCCCATGTTGATGGACCGGACGCCGAAGGCGCCCTTGCCGGCAATGACGGAAGTGCGGATTTCGAACGCGCGCGTGTGCTTGGGCATAGCCGGGGAATCTAAACGGCCGAACAACCCCGTCAGCGCGGGACCAGCGGGACGCCGAGCTCCACGCCCAGGTACCAGTTCCGCAACGGCGCCGTCTCCAGCACCCGCCCTCCGAACCCGTTCAGTGTGACGGCCCCCACATACGCCGTATTGAGCGCATTCTGCACCGAGGCGAACGGCTCCACGCGCCAGCCGCCGAGTTGCGCCGTATGGGCCACGCGAATGTTCAGCTGGCCGCTGCCCCAGCCGTCGACGGGGACGAGGTTCCGGTCGTCACCGAACATCCTGCCCTGCGTGCTATGATCCACATCGAGCGTCGTGGCCCCGACGCGGGCCCGCGCCCCGAGCCGCAGGCTCTGTCGCGGGACACCGGCCAGGCGGTTGCCGTCGAGCGTGTCGGCGGTGCTGCTCGTGAGCGAGATGACGTAGTCGGTGAAGAAATAGTCCGCGAGCGTCCACGCGGCCCGCAGCTCGAGCCAGCGCGCCGGCACCGTGACGACGCCCAGCTCCAGGCCGCGCGAGCGCGTGCGCCCGGCGTTCCGGAAGAAGGCGCGTCCGTTGGTCTCGAGGTACTGCACGATCGCGTCACGCGCGTCTACCTGGAACAGCGCAACTTCATACGAGGTATGCGCCGCCAGCCGGCCGCGGGCGCCGACCTCGAGCGTGCGCAGGCGCTGCGGCCCGAGGTCCGGATTGAAGCCGCCGGTGCCGTCCGAGCGCACCTGCAGCTCGGTCGTGGTGGGCGTCTCGAAGGCCGTGGAGATGTTTGCGTAGGGGACGAAGGCCGGCGAGACGCGCAGCACGAGGCCGAGGTGGCCGCTGGCGGCGGTCATCGGGCGATCACCCGTGTTGTCGGTGCCGTCGGTGAGGAAGCGATCTTCCACACTGAACGACAGATGGTCATAGCGCGCGCCGACGCTGGCACTGAGTCGTGCCGTCGGCTCCCACTGCGCCTGCACGAAGGGGCCCACGCTGAGTACGCGCTCATGCTGGTAGAGCAACAGCGTGTCCGCCGGTAGCGTCGGGCGGCCTCCGGTGGCGCGCTGGTTGCGCCGCACATCGAACGAGCGCTGGACATCGAGGCCCGTCGCGAGCCGCACCGGGCGCGTTGCACCAACGCTGCGCGAGATGTCGGCGCGCAGCCCCGTGACGCGCCGGTCGAGCGTGCCAAACGTGCCGTTCGGGCTGGAGGGACTGGTCGAGCCGCCGGGCGGCGTCACCGCGAGGGCATTGTAGACGAAGCGGCGCTGCCCGTAGAGCAGCGCGCTCCACTCGCCGCGTCCGAGCGCACCGCGCAGCCGCAGCGAGAGGTAGCGCTGCGAGACCTCGCGACTCGCGCCGCGCGAGACATTGGCCAGTGCGGCGGTGTCACGATTGGCCGCGTACTCGGCCGCCGTGAGTGCACCGGGATTCAGGGCCTTGGGGGTCTCCGCCGCGCCGCCGCGAACCGAAAGCGTCAATGCATCGGCGAGCGCATAGTCCACGGCGCCCATCAACTGGCGCGTGTCCGCCGTGCTGTACTGTCGGAAGCCCTCGACCGTGGTGCGCGAGGCGGAGAGCATGCCCACGGCGCGGCCCGCGCGGCCATGGAGCCGCACCTGGGATTTCTGCAGGCCGAACGAACCCGTCGTCTGCCGCAGCGTCAGCCCCAGCGGATCCGGCGACGACAGATCGGTGGTGAAGGCGATCACGCCGCCGGACCCGTTGCCGTACAGCGAGCTGGCCGAGCCGCGCAGCACCTCGACCTTGCCAATGGCGGCGAGATCGATGTTGGTCAGCTGGCTCTGGCCGTCGGGCAGGGACTGCGGCACGCCATCCAGCAGGACCTTCACGCCGCGCAGGCCGAAGTTCGCGCGCGAACCGGCACCGCGGATCGAGACACGCTGGTCGAGGGCATAGTTGTACCGGTTCGCGACCACGACGCCCGGGATGTTGGCAAGCGCCTCGTCGATGCCAACCGTGGCCTGTGCGCGGCGGAGCTGCACACCCGTCTGCGTGCCAACGGCCCAGGCCAAGCGGTCGAGGGCGGCGTCGCCGCGGGCCACGTCCACGCGCAGCGCTTCGAGCCGTTGCGCGGTGGAGTCCTCCGTCGCAGGGCGGGAGGGGTCCTGGGCGGCGGCGGCGATGGGCAGCACGAACGCGAGGGTCGCGAGCAGGGTCGGGCGTGGGGTCATGGCTGGGAAGAATAGCCCGTGCGGGACCGCGGTGGTGCTCGCGGTCCGCAGCGGCAATCGCCGCCCACGGCGGAGCCGCACGCCGCGGGCATGACGATCTTCCTCCCGGACCGCGACGCGACGCGACGGCCGACTAGCGCGAGACCGAAGGGTTGGCGCGGAACGCGGCGCTCATTCGGCGCAGCGTGCGAAACAACCCCGAGCCCGCGCGCTGCTGCTCCCGTATCACCTGACGGACCGTCCGACGCCAGGCCGTCCGCATGGCCTCGGCGTCCGCAAAGCGATCGCTCGGCGCCGGCGCGAAGGCCTTCGAGAGCCAGTCCCGCAGGGCGTCCGGGAACTGGTCCAGGTCCGCCCGCCGCGCGAGCTGTGCCGCGAGGATGCTGCGGCCGTCATCACCGGCGAACGGCGCCTGCCCGGTGAGCGCGAAGTACACGATGGCGGCGACGGCGAAGAGGTCCGTACCGCCCCCCTGCTCCTCGCCCAGCAGCTGCTCCGGGGCCGCGAATGCGGGCGTCCCCGACGCGCCCGCCACATGCGAGCCCAGTGCGTTGGCAATGCCGAAGTCGGCGATGCGCCAACGGCGGTAGCGGTCGATGAGGATGTTCTCGGGCTTGCGGTCGCGGTGGATGATGCCCGCGGCGTGCGCCACGGCCAGTCCGTCGAGGATGGCGTCCACCTGCGGGGCGATCTCCTCGAAGGGTCGCGGGCCGGAGCGCTTGACGAGGTCGGCCACCGAGCCCTCCTCCTCGAGCTCCATGATGTACCAGTTCACGTCGCCCTTGCTGTCCCAGGCGAAGATCGGGACGATGGAAGGATGCTGCAGCTGGGCCGCAAGCTGTGCCTCGCGGCGGAACCGGCCCACCGCGGTCGCGTTCCGCGCGACCGTCGGGTGCAGCATCTTCAGCGCCACCTCGCGCTCCAGCGAAAGATCGCGCACCCGCCACACGGAGCCGTAGGTGCCCTGCCCCAGCGGCGAGAGCACCTCGTAGTCGTCGCCGGTGGCCCAGCGGAGGCGATCCTCCTCGGACAGCGCGATGTGCTCACCGCTGGCCTGTTCCGTGCCGGGAAAGGCCAGCGCCGCCGTGCCCGAGATGCGTTCAATGCGCCGCAGCATGCCCGCGACGGACGTAAAGCGCTCGGTCGGCTCCTCGCGCAGCAGGCGGTCGACGAGCTCCGCGACCGTGCCCGGCGTGTCGGGGCGTGCGATGCGAATCGGCGGCACCGCGCCCGCCATCGGTGTCTCGCCGGTGAGCAGCGCAAAGGCGAGGGCGCCCAGCTGCCATTGGTCGGACGCCGGTGACGGCGTCCAGACACCGCGCCACTCCGGCGCCTGCGGATTCCAGTTGGAACTGGGCGCAAGGCCGGCCGGGCGATCCTCCACCGACACCGCCCACTGCCAGCCCAGTAGCCAGATGCGCCCGGTGGGGGTGAAGTACACCGATTCCGGCGACACCGCCCCGTGCACGCCGCCGGAATCGTGGACGTAGGCCAGCGTGGAACCGATGGCCCGCAGCACGCGCAGCGCATAGGGCACCGTCTCGGGTCCATTGCGCTTGAGGCGCTCGCCAACCGTCTCACCGGAGATCCAGCGACGCAGATAACCCGGACCGCGACGACTGCCCACGTGCTGCTGCCAGAAATGGTAGGTGGTCGGAATGCTCGGATGATTGCGATGCGCGAGGTGCCGTGCCTCGGCGAAGAGCCAGGGATGGTGCGTGGGATCCGGCGCCGTCACCAGCGCCAGTGAGCGCCCGAGCGCATCGATGACTTCATGCGCATGGCGGTACGGCGTGTACACGCCGTCGTTGCCCCAGCGCCAGTCCGGCGGCAGCTGCCAGCCGTCGAGGTGTGGCGGGATGCCGATGGACGGACGGTTGGGGATCGCGGACTCGGCGGTGTGCATTCGCGCCGAAAGTTACTCAGCCACGACTTGCCGGAGCCAGCCGCAGCGTGAGCACCGCCCCGCGCGGTTCGTGGGCGGCGGCGACGATGGTCCCGCCCCAGGCCTCGATCAGGCGGCGACTGATGGCGAGCCCAAGTCCGCTACCGCTGGTGCGCGTGGAGAAATGCGGTTCGAAGATGCGATCAAGCAGCGCCGGCGGGATGCCGGAGCCGTCGTCCGCCACCGTGATCGTCGCGCCACCCTCGGCCATCGCCGCCAGCGTGACCAGCACCCGGCCGGCGCCGGCGAGCCGGGCGTTCTCCAGGACGTTCAGCAGGACATCGCGCAGCTCACGCTCCCGGGCCAACGCGAGCACGGGTCCGTCCGGCAGTTGGGTGTCCCACACCAGGCCCGAGTGGCCCATGCGCTCCAGCTGCAGCACGTCGCGCACCACCGCCCCGACGTCGACAGGCTCCGGCGGCGCGTCCGGCAGGGGCGCGGTGCCGTAGCGACTGAAGGCCCGGGCGATCTCATCCAGCCGATCGATCTCCGAGAGCATGCGCGCGGTGTTCTCCTCGAGGACCACGTCGAAGTCCACGCGGCCATCCTGCCGGGCCCGACGGAGGTGCTGCAGGCCCAGGCGCATGGGCGTGAGTGGGTTCTTGATCTCATGCGCCACCTGCCGCGCCATCTCGCCCCAGGCGAGGACGCGTTCCGCGCGCGTGACTTCGGTGACGTCGTCGATGGTGACGACCGTGCGGCGCGATCCGGGCGCAAGTCGCGCCAGGCGCACGCTGAGCCGGCGCCCCTCGTCCTCGAGCTCGGTCGCGAGGTCGTCGGCGGTGCTGCTTCGCAGCGCGGCGAGCGAATCGCGAAGCAGCGCCTGGGCGGCCGCGGGCAGCGCCGTCCCGACGGTGACGGGCTCGCCGAGCACCGACTCCACCCGGGGATTCGCGAAGGTCACGCGATCGTGCTCGTCCACGGCCAGCACCCCGCTGGCCACGTTGCGCAACGTCGCGGCGAGCCGTCGCTCCGCAGCCTCGAGCGCGTCGCGGCTCTCGGCCAGATCTCCCGTCATCTGGCGGAATGCGCGGAACACCGGCGTGAATTCCAGCGGCGGATCCTCGCGGAGTGGCGGCGCGCGTCCGCCGCGGGCAAGCGCCAGCGCCGACTCCCGCAGTTCGCGGATCGGTCGCGAGAGCTGCCGTGACGCTGCCCCGCTGGCCCAGAGGGCTGCCAGTGCCCCGAGGGCGAGCGCGAAGAGCAGGAACATCGCGAGGTCGTTGCGGCGGCGGTCCAGCAGTCGCTCGTCGAGGCGCGCCGGAGCGGCGAGGACGAACTGCACGCCGGCGGAGTCGGTGGCGGCACGGAACCCCAGGCGCACCGCGGCGGGGCCGACATCCTCCTCGAGCCCGGGCGTGACGGCGTCACCGTCGGCGAGCGTGCGCACCACGCCGGGCGGCAGGAGGCGCCCCCCCGGGGCCAGCGCATCGCGCAGCGGGTCACTGGTGTTGATCAACAGCCCGTTCGCGTACAGAAAGAGCGGCGTCTCGAATCGCAGGGACGCCTCGGCCAGGTTCACGGTGTCGCCGGAGGCCACGCCGCGCAGTGTCTCGCGCACCAGGAGATCGCGGGCCTGACGGTCATCGGCCTGCAGGCGCCGGAACGACCAGACGCCGAAGAGCAACGACGGCAGCAGGAAGCAGAGGAACAGCGTTGCCGTGAGCTGCGTGCGGTAGCTGGTGAGGATCTCGCGCCGGCGCGCGCGCCACCACCGCGGCAGGACGCCGTCCGCCATCACCATGAGCAGCCACACGGAGCCCAGCACCAGCAGGTCGAAGAGCACCAGCAGCGTGCCGCGGATGAGCAGCGCGTCGAGGGAGCGCAGCTCGACCACGGCGTGCACGCGCCGCGTCATGCCGCCCATCCCCGGCAGTTGCCAGTCGCCGTGCAGTTCGGGACCCATGCGCTGCCAGCTGCCGCGGGACATGGAGGCGGACGGCGCCTGCGCGGTCGCCTCCCCCTGGCGCAGCAGGTACGGCGGCTCCGGCGCCGGGGGAGGTGAGAGCCCGAGGAAGGCACCAAACGGATCCGCCGGCACGAGCCGGGAGCGCGGGGCCACCACCAGGGTCGTCGCCGTGCCATCCGCGTGGGGCACGGCGAGCACCAGATGCATGCCGGGATCGCCGCGGACCTCGGTGATGCTTGGCTGGAGCGTGCGCTGCGTTTCGGAGGCGAAGAAGTTCACGCCGGCGGTGGCGCCGGGCGCCCGTCCTACGACGAGGTCGGCGATCATCGCCCCGTCACTGCCCCAGGTGGTGATCTCCGCGGGATACTCGGCGTCCGCGAGGTCGCTGCGGGCGAACTGCGAGAGCAGTTCGACACGGGTGCGGGCCGCGCGCGCCGGGTCGAGCACGTTGGCGTAGCGGTCCAGCAGCGCGGCCGCGTCGCGATCGGCGCGCGAGAGCGACTGCACGTCGTGGATGGCGAGGTCCACGCGCTCGCGCACGCCGGAGAACCAGACCAGCGTCGTGGCG
>JAYQOZ010000081.1:0-8697 GCA_038145035.1 Gemmatimonadaceae bacterium
ACGGTCGTGGCGGCGCGCGCCGAGGCCGTGTCGCCGACGGCACTGGCCGGGGCCGTCACCGCCGTGGTCTGCGTAGACGCCGCCTATCACTTCGCGTCACGGCGGCGCTGGCTCGTGGACGTGATCGAGCAGCTGCCACGCGGCGGACGGCTGGGGCTGGCCGATCTGGTGTTCGCGGCTCGCGCCGCAGGGTCCTGGCGCATCGGGGGGCTGGCCCGGCTGGTGCACATCCCCGCCGCCAACCTCGAGACCACCGATCACATCGAGACCGTGATCGCCGGCGCCGGTGCGCGCGTGCGCTGGAGTGAGTCGGCGGGCGAGGCCGTGCTCGACGGCTTCTGCCGCGAGATCCGCGCGCCGGGGCTCCCGGTTGCGCTGACGCGACGCATGATCCGCCTCGCGCGGCACGGACGCCTCGTGGACTACCGGCTCATCGGCGCGGTGCGCGAGTAGTCGTTCCGCGTTCCCGGCGCCGCGTCGCTAGTAGATCGCCAGGTCGCGCGCGGAGTGCGCGCTGCCGCGGTATCCCGCGGCGCGGAGCTCCGCGAGCAACCCCTCGTCATCGGTGCCCCAGAAGAGTTGATGATACATCACCAGCGTCCCGGCGCGCGCACGCGCCGCCAGCCCCGCCAGCTCCACGGTCGAGGTATGCGCGTTCAGGTGATAGCGCTGCCACTCCGGAGGCCGCGTCACGAAGCGCTGCGCCGAGTACACCTCGTGCGCGAGCACGTCGCAGCCGCTGCAGGCGGCGACCACGGCGTCACTGGCACGCGTGTCCCCGGATACCACGATCGACCGTCCCGCCGCATCGAAGCGATAGCCATAGGCCACCGCCCAATCGCCATGGGGCACCGCGAAGGCCTGCACGCGCACGATGCCGTCATCAAGGACCACCCCGGGCTCAATCTCGGTGACCTCCACCTGCCAGCCGGTGGGGTTCGCCGGCTCGAGTCCATCGAGCCGGTTGCGGATGTCCTCCTGGTAGGCCGCCTGCAGGTGCTCCAGCATCGCCCTCGTGCCCGGCGGGCCGTACACCTTGAGCGGCACGCTGCGCTCCAGCGTCCACGGCGAGAGCATGAGGTCCGGCAACCCGAGCGTGTGATCGGAGTGCAGATGCGTCAGGAAGAGCACGCGCAGGTTCGGCGGCGTGAGCGCCTCGACGCCCGCATCGCGCACGGCCGCGGCGGCCCGGCGCACGATACCCGGGCCCGCATCCACAAGATACGAATGGGTGCCGCGCACCACGGCCAGCGCCGGTCCGCTGCGATCGGGATCGGCGTTCGGCGTGCCGGTCCCGAGCACCACGAGGCGCATCTCCTGCGCATCGAGCGCTGGTGCGGCGACCGCGGCAAGCATCAGCACGCAGGCGGCGCCGGTCGTCGCCCGGGTCACGAGGCGCGGCATCATCGGACGGGCTGCAGCTGACGCTCGAGATACGCGGCGATGGCCATGTTCACCCGCCACTGGTTCTCCCAGCGCATCCAATGATGGGTGTCGTCCGGAATCAGCAGCTCCTCGTACGTCACGCCCTGTGCGCGCAGCCGCTGGACCAGGTCCACCGTCTGGCTCACGCGCACGTTGCGGTCATCGTCCCCGTGAATGAGCAGCACCGGCGCGCGCCAGCCGCCCACGGACGACCCCGGCGACGCCTCCCAGGCGCTGCGCGCGAGCGTGTCCAGTTGCGCCTGTGACCGTTCGAAGCGCCAGCCCGTGCCGCCGAATCGACCACCACCATCGACGGTGAAATCGTGCACGCCGTGGATGTCCACGCCGGTGGCGAAGAGATCGGAGTTGCGGCCCAGCGCGAGTGCGGTGAGGAATCCGCCGTAGGATCCACCGTAGATGCCGATGCGCGCCGGATCCACCGCGGGCAGCGTCTTCAGGTATTCGGCGGCGGCCTTGATATCCCGGTACTCGCTGGCGCCCATCGCCCCGGACGCCGGCGGTCGATGGAAGTCATGGCCGTAACCGATGCCCAGACGATAGTTCACCGCCAGCACCACGAAGCCGCGGCTCGCGAGGTACTGGTTCATCAGGTACGCGTTCCAGTAGTAGTCGCCGTAATGCCAGCCGAGCAGCATCTGCCGCGGCGGCCCACCGTGCACGTACACGATCGCCGGCCGGCGCGCGGCGCCGTCGCCGGGTGGCGTGAACAGTTGGGCATGTACCCGGACGCCATCCTCCGCGGTGAAGATTGCCTGCGTCGGCGTCACCAGCCGCGCCGTGGGAAAGTCCGACGGCACCTGCGTGTCGCCGATCCAGTGCCGCGTGCTGCCGTCGAGCACGAAGGGCACCGGCGGGCGCTGGGGCGTCGCACCGATGGCCACCACCTTGCCGCTGGCCAGTGCCACCGGCGTCCACTCGAGCCCGTCACCCTGCGTCAGCACGTCGATGCCCGGCCGGTCCACGGCGGCGCGGACGATGTGCCGCCGATCGATGTCCTGCGCGGTACGTCCGCTGTTCCCGGAGTAGAAGGCGAAGCGGCCGTCCGGCGAGAGCGTGACATGCTCCGCCATGTGATCGCCGGGCGTCAGCAGCACCGGCGCGCTGCGTCCTGACATCGGCATCGAATATAGATGGGGCCAGCCGTCCTGATAGCTGAGGAACACGATGCGGTCCTGTGCCGCGACGTGGAGGTTCACGCCACCGTGTGTGCTCGGCACGGAGCCTCGGGCCGTGGTGTCGCTGGCCCAGCGCTGCTCGGCCGTTCCCCTGCTGGCGTCCGCCACCCAGATGCTCCAGGGATTCGCGTCCGGCGCGCGCGGATCCGCGGGCGCACCTCCGGCGCCGCGGCGCCGCGCGAAGACCAGATGGCGCCCGTCCCGGCTCCAGCGCGGGGCGAAGTCCCGGTTGGTGCTCGGCGCGATCCAGGTGATTGGCGTATCGGCATTCATATAAATGCCGATGAAGGCGTGCGTGCCGCGATTTGAGACGAAGGCAATGCGGCGACCATCGGGCGAGAACTGCGCATCACCGTTGGAGCCGCGCAGCTCCATCAGCCGCCGCGCCGGGGACGAGCCGTCGACGGGAGACTGCCAGAGCTGGCGATTGCGCTCGAAGACGATGACGTCCGAGCGCGGGGAGATGACTGGGTTCTCGCCCTCCCCGAGGGAGACCGGCGTTCCGCCGTCGAAGGGCACGGTCCAGATCTCGACCTTTGTCGGCATCGGCATGCCCATCGGGTTCACCGGAAGGGCGTCATCCCAGTTGGAGCCGAAGTCGCCGCCGCGCACATACACCACCCAGCGGCCGTCCGCGGAGATCCTGACGTTGGTGATGGCCTGTCCATCGTCGGCGATGTAGCCCGTGAGGCGGCGCGCCTCGAACGTCGGGCCCTCCGCAACCCAGATGTTGCGTTGGCCCCGGGCGTTGAGCGTCCACGCAATGCGTTCACCCGAGGCCGTCAGCTCCGTCGGGTACGGCGCACCCATCACCTGCTCAAGGGTGAATCCGCCGCCGGCCTGCGCGTGAGCCGGCAGCGGCGTGAGCAGGGGCGCGACAAGCAGGCAGGCGGCTAGCAGGACACGGACATGCATCGAGGCCTCGGACGTCGGGTGGGGGCTGGCGCCCTCCAATCGTATCGTCCGAGGCCCCGTCACGCGACCGTCGTGCCGCTGGTGGCAGTCGCTACGGCACGCCGAGCTCGCTCTTCGCGCCGCTGCCGTGGGCCACCAAGGTCACGCTGAACGCGTCCTCGGAGTCCTCGCCCTTGGCCTGATATTTCACCCAGCCGCCGGGCACCTGCTCGGTCAACCACCATTCCTGGCGTCCACCCGCGGCTCCGAAGCGCACGTGCCGGGCCGTGAAGCTGCCGGCCGGCGTGCGCAGGGACTCCGTGCCGACCGTCGCGCCGTCCACGCTTTCCTTCGTCGGCCGCGTGCCGAACATCCCGAAGGAACGCAGCGTCGTCATCTGTTCCGGCACCATCATCTCGTTGGCTTCCTTGTCACCCGGCATCCGGCCGCGCATGCGCACCAGCTGCTGCAGGCCGTCACCCGCCGGCTTGAAGAGCGCCTCGAGCACGATGGTATCCTCGCGCATGCGCCCGTCGTCCTCGTAGCGACTGATGGTCTTCATGCGCCACCATTCGCTGCCGTCATCGGTGCGCACGAGGAACGCGCGCTCTACGCTGCCACTATCTTCGTTTTCGTCGCCGCCACCGGTGATCTCCCAGCGTGTCCACTGCCCCGGCTGGTACGGCGTATCGAAGACGCTGGCACCCGTGCCGTACAGCACGTTGAAGAGCTGGGCGATGAACAACCACGAGTAGTCGGCGCTCCACTGGCCGGGCATCGGGCGGCCGCTCCGCGCTCCGGCGCCGCCGAGTGACGCGACGGCATCCGCCACCGCCCGCAACTCGGCGCCGGTGTTGAACACGCTCGCGAAGCGCTCCTTCCGCGCATCCACTGCGGCGAGCTCCGTGTCACTCAGTCCGGCGCGGTCGCCGTAGGCGTAGATGCGCTCCAGGCGCGTCTTCCAGCGCGCGAACTGCGACACGGTGAAGCCCGCACCGGACGCGGCGCCGGCCGTGGCCTGGTCGAGCACCGCCTGCTTCTCCTTCTCGATGTCCGCCTCACTGTTGGCGCCGCAGCGCGCGCGGATGCCGGCGCGGGCGGCGAGACCGCCGAGCCGGCTCCGGCTGGCGGCGCCCGCCGCCTCGAAGGCCATCCTGCACTCGCGGAACTTCTTGATCTTCTCCTCGATCTCCGCGATGCGTGGCTCGGCGGCCTTGAGATTCTCCTGCTCCGCATCGTAGGCGGAGACGAAGCGATCAAGGAGCTCGGTGGTGATGGGCGTGTCCTGGGCGCCCACGCGAAGGGTCGCCAGGCTGGCGACGAGGACCAGGGTGCAGATGCGCGATGTCATGTGGCGCGACCTACGATAGGGGTGGTGGCCGGGTCTCCCCGCAGCCACGAGTTATCATAGCACGAGCCGCCGTTCGCGGCATTCTCCCACCGCCCGGCTCCCGGAGCCTCCATGTTGCGCCTCTCCCGTCTCGCCGTCCTCGCCCTGCTTCCCGCCGCATCGTTGGGTGCGCAGGCGCATGACCACGCCGCGCATGCGGCTCCGGCACCCGCTGCCGGGACATCCGCGCCGCGCGAAGGCGGCCAGGCCGCGTTCGCCGCAATCGCGGAGATCGTGCGCCTGCTCGATGCAGATCCCGGCACCGATTGGTCGCGCGTGAACGTCGAGGCCCTGCGCCAGCATCTCATCGATATGGATGAGGTGACGATGCACGCGGTGGTCCGCACGGACCCCATCGAGGGTGGCGCGGTGTTCGTGGTCACCGGGGGCGGCCGGACGCTCGCCGCCATCCGGCGCATGACCGCCTCACGCGCCGCCACTGGCACACCAGACGGTTCGGTGGTGATGTCGGCCGCGCCGGTGGAGGGCGGCGTGCGCTTCACGGCCGTCGCGGGCAACCCGGCGGATGCGCGCGCGGTGTCCCGCATCCGCGCGCTCGGCTTCATCGGGGTGGTCGCACTGGGCGACCATCACGCGCCGCATCACCTGGGCATCGCCAACGGCTCGATGACGGAGCTGCACGGCCACTAGGGATTCTGGCCGGGCGCCGCGTCCGTTCGATACGCTCAGCGCACCAGCTTCTTGTACGCCAATCGGTGCGGCTGGTCCGCGTCGGGCCCCTTCCGCCGCTTGAGGTCCTCGATGTACGACTGGTAGTTGCCCTCGTACCAGACGACCTCGGAGTTGCCCTCGAAGGCCAGGATGTGTGTGGCCACGCGGTCCAGGAACCAGCGGTCGTGCGAGATGATCACCGCGCACCCGGAGAAGTCGAGCAGCGCGACTTCCAGCGCCCGCAGGGTATCCACGTCGAGGTCGTTGGTCGGCTCGTCGAGCAGCAACAGGTTGCCGCCCTGCATCACCGTCTTTGCCAGGTGCAGGCGATTGCGTTCGCCGCCCGAGAGGTTCGCCACCAGCTTCTGCTGGTCGGCGCCCTTGAAGTTGAAGCTCGAGGCGTAGGCGCGGGAATTGAGCTCGCGCTTGCCCACCATGATCTGCTCGTTGCCGCCCGAGATCTCCTCCCACAGCGTGCGCTTGCCTTCGAGCGTGCGCTGCTGGTCCTGGTAGGAAATGCTGACCGTGTCGCCGATCCTGAGCTCGCCACCATCCGGCTTTTCGAGGCCGTTGATCATCCGGAACAGCGTCGTCTTGCCGGCGCCGTTGGGGCCGATGATGCCGACGATGCCCGCACGCGGCAGGTCGAAGTTAAGGTTGTCGAACAGCAGCTTGTGCCCCAAGGCCTTCTAGAGCACCTTCGCGCGCACCACGTCGTTGCCCAGGCGCGGCGCCGGCGGGATGATGATCTCGTTCTGCATCACCCGGTCGTTCTGCGCCTCGCTCGCGAGTTCCTCATAGGCCTGCAAGCGCGCCTTGCTCTTGGCCTGCCGCGCCTTGGGTGCCATGCGCACCCACTCAAGCTCGCGCTGTAACGTGCGTTGCCGCGCGCTGGCGACCTTCTCCTCCTGAGCCAGCCGCTGCTGCTTCTGCTCGAGCCAACCGGAATAGTTCCCCTCGTACGGCACACCCTTGCCACGGTCCAGCTCGAGGATCCACTTCGCAACGTTGTCGAGGAAATAGCGGTCGTGCGTGATGGCCACCACCGTCCCGGGAAAGCGCTCCAGGTGATGCTCCAGCCAGGCCACCGACTCGGCGTCGAGATGGTTGGTCGGCTCGTCGAGCAACAGCATATCCGGCTCCTCGAGCAGCACCTTGCAGAGTGCCACGCGGCGCTTTTCACCACCCGAGAGGTTCGTCACCGGCGAGTCGCTGGGCGGCAGACGCAGGGCGTCCATCGCCACATCAATCTTGTTGTCGAGGTTCCAGAGGTCGTGCTGGTCGATGTACTCCTGCAGTTTGGCCTGCCGGTCCATCAGCTTGTCGAAATCGGCATCCGGCTCGGCGAACTGGGCGGAGATGGCGTTGAACTCATCGAGCGCAGCACGCTGCTCCTTCACCGCCAGCTCCACGTTGCCGCGCACATCGAGGTTCGGGTCCAGCTCCGGCTCCTGCGAGAGGTAGCCGATGCGCGTGCCCTTATGGGCCCAGGCCTCGCCCTGAAATTCGGTGTCGATCCCGGCCATGATGCGCAGCAGCGACGACTTGCCCGCGCCGTTGGGGCCGAGGACGCCGATCTTCGCGCCGGGATAGAACGACAGCCAGATGTCGTCGAGGATGATGCGGGATGGCGGGACGACCTTCTTGAGTCCCTTCATCACGTAGATGAACTGCGGTGCCATGTCTTGCGGGCCCTTGTCACACGGTGGGGTTGCCCCGACGCGGTCGTCCGACGGACACCGGCGCGGGGACTGCAAGATATCGTAACGGGCGTGATTCCCGGGCGCCTCGCCTCCCGCTTGACCGATGGATGTCGGCCAGCCCCGTCAGTCCGCGTCGCGTTGCGTCGCCGGGCGCGCCTCCGCCCGCGCGGCGATGCCCCGCACCATCTGGGCGAACACCCACTGGTGCGGCGGCCACGACAGCCACCAGTAGAGGAGCCCCGGCAGCCCCAGGGGATCGAAGGATGCCGTCTGGCGCAGCGTGGCTGTGCGGCCGTCCGCCGATGGCCGCACCTCGAACTCGAGCCAGCCCTCGCCCGGCAGGCGCATCTCGGCCGCGAGGAGGAGCCGTCGCCCCGGCTCCAGCGCCACCACGCGCCAGCAGTCGAACAGGTCGCCGACGGCGAGTCGATCCGGATCCCGCCGCCGGTGTCCCATCCCTACGCCTCCCACCATCCGGTCCATCCAGCCGCGCAGCCCCCAGAGCCATCGAGTGGAGTACCAGCCATGGGCCCCGCCGATTCGCTCGACCGCCGCGAACGCGGCCTCTGCCGGGGCTGCGACCGTCACCGCCCGCGTGTCCACGAACCGGTTTCGGTAGCGCGCGCCGCCCCAACGCTCGACGGACTCCACGGCCGTCAGTGCCTTCGACCAGCGAACCCGCCGTAACTGGGCCTCCTCGATACGGCTGGCCCGATCCAAGGCCTCGCGGACGCCGGCGGGCCGAACCGTCGACTCCGGCGGCAGGGTGACCGCGCCGGTGCCGCCATTCCGGTGCAGGGCGTCGATGAGCCGGCGCCCGATGCGCGCGTAGTCGGGCGCCACGGCCGCCAACGCCAGGCTGGACGCACGCCGGAAGTTTCCGGGAATCGGGACCACCCACCGGCGCAGTCCGCGCGAGCGGGCATATGCCCTCATCAGATCGTGGAAACCAATCGCCTCGGCCCCGCCCAGGAGATAGGTCTGGTGCGTTGCCACCGGCAGGTCCACCGCCTCTACGAGACAGTCCAGCACATCACCGATGGCGATGGGGTACACAGTCGCGCGCGCCCAGCGCGGCGCCGGGAGGATCGGCAGGCGCGCCCCGCGGCGTCGGGTGATCTCGAAGCCGCGGCGTCCGGGTCCAATGATGACGGAGGCGCGGCACTCGAGGACGGGGATGCCGGAAGCACGCAGCGCATCGCCGATGCTTCCGCCCCCTCGTGCCGCCTGGGATGCCGCCTGGGATGCCGCCTGGGCTGTCGCCTGGGCTGTCGCCTGAGGTGCCGTCCCAAGGCCGCCGAAGAAGATGAGTCGACGGACGCCAGCCCTGCGGGCGGCGACACCGAAGGCCTCGGCTGCGTCACGGTCCGCTTCGGCTGTCTCCCCCGACGCGCTGTGGGCATGGAGGAGATAGAAC
>JAYQOZ010000082.1:0-8558 GCA_038145035.1 Gemmatimonadaceae bacterium
AAGCGCTCCTCCGGTTCCAGCAAGCCCACGAACGTCGTGTCGGCCGCGCGGCGCCGCGGCGGCAGCTCCTTCGACGCCCACAAGGCCTGGGAGGGTTTCAAGTCGCTCGCCGCGACGGTGGCCATCTTCCTGCTCCTGCGGACCTTCCTGGTCGAGGCGTACCGCATCCCGTCGGGCTCGATGATCCCATCGCTGCTCATCGGCGACTGGCTGTTCGTGAACAAGCTGCGATACGGTCCGCATATCCCGTTCACGGACACGAGCCTGCCGGGTTACGCGGATCCTCAGCGAGGCGAGGTGGTGGTGTTCATCTCGCCGCTGCAGATCGACCAGCCGGAGGATCCCACGCCGATCCTCGTGAAGCGGCTCATCGGCATGCCCGGCGACACACTGTACTCGCGCGAGGGCGTGGTGCACATCAACGGCGTGCCGCAGCGGCAGGGCTACGCGGCGGCGAGCGCGTCCGGCGCGCCCGGCGACGAATGGCATCCGCTCTTCGCCTGGCAGGAGCGCGTCACCAGCATGGACTCGCGCTTCGGGCCGCCCCCGGCACGGCCCACGCTTGACGACTGGGGCCCGCTCGTGGTGCCCGAGGGGCACTACTGGATGATGGGCGACAATCGCTACAACTCGAAGGATTCGCGATACTGGGGCGTGGTGCCCCGCGGGAACGTCCGCGGGCGGCCGCTGTTCGTGTACTACTCGTGGAACGCCGACGACTCCGACCGTCCGCTGCCGTTCATCACCGACATTCGGTGGTCGCGCCTCGGACACATCATCCGCTGAGGACTCCCATGCACGGTCTTCGCCTGGCGCTGATTCCGCCGCTCCTGCTCGCCCTCACGGCATTGCCACTCGCGGCCCAGCAGGCCCCGGTCCCCCCGAAGCCCGAGGTGGAATGGCTGACGCCCTTCGGCACGCCCTCGCGGCCGTTCTCGCCGGCCACGCGCATCGGCAACCTCATCTTCCTGTCGGGGCAGATCGGCACCACCGCCGATGCCGGCGGCGAGCTCGTGCCGGGCGGCATCGAGGCGGAGACGCGGCAGACGCTGCTCAACATCCGCCGCGTGCTCGATCTCGTGGGCTCCGGCATGGATCGCGTGCTCAAGTGCACGGTGATGATGGCTGACATGGCCGAGTGGGACCGCATGAACGCGGTCTACCGCGAGATGTTTCCGCCCGGGCGGCTGCCGGCACGCTCGGCCTTCGGCGCCACGGCCTTGGCGCTGAACGCGCGGGTTGAGATCGAATGCATCGCCGCGGCCAACTGAGGGGCTGAGCGATGCCGCTGCTGCGCGCCACCGCCGCAATCCAGCAGCTCGAGGATCCGGCCTTCCTCCGGCGGGTCTCGCTGAACCTGCCGGCGATGGCCGTGCTGACCGGCGCGGGCCTGCGCCTCTACCGCGCCATCGTGCTGCAGTTCGGCTGGAGCGATTCCTGGCTCTGGATCACCGGGACGTTCATCGGCGGCGCGGTGTTCCTGTTCCTGATGGCCACGCTGCATCTGGGCAACTACGCCCTGCGCGGCTGGTGGTGGCGCGCGCCGCTCTTTGCCATCTGCGAAGCCGCCACCGAGGTGCTGGTCAGTCTCGTGCTCACGCTGCTGGGGCTCGAGGTCGTCGGTTCCCTCACCGCCACGCTCGAGGATTGGCAGGGCACCTCCGCCCGCATCCTGTTCTTCCGCGTCGTCGGCATCACGCTCTTTGCCGTGGCCTTGGCGCTCGTCTCCACCGTTGTCCGGCTCCTGCTGGTCAGGGCCAGGGAGCAGTCCGCATGATCCGTGTGTCCCGCTTGGCCTTCCTGGTCCTCGCGCTTGCGCCGGCCCTCCCGGCGCAGCAGCTGCAGCGCCCCTTCGGCACGCTGCGCGAGCAGGCGGCCACCCAGCAGCGCTGGTTGGAGCAGCGGCTCAGGACGGTGCTGCCGGCGCTGATGCGGCGCCACGGCACGGACATGTGGGTGATCCCGATGCGCGAGTACAACGAGGACCCGATGTTCGCCTCACTGGTCTCGCCCACCACCTTCGCGGCGCGGCGCCGCACGATCTACGTGTTCTTCGACCGCTGCGCCGCCTCCGGCGCCACGGATCCGGGTGACGGCAGCTGCATCGAGCGCATCGCGCTTGGCGGCACCTCGCAGGGCGGGCTCTACGACGCGCGCCGGGCCGCGGCGGCCGCGGATGCGGGCGTTGAGGCACGACCGGCCGAGCTGGTGGGTGACGAGCAGTGGGCGCTGCTGCGCCGCGTGATCGAGGAACGAAATCCACGGGTCGTCCAGATCAACGTCTCGCAGACCTTTGCCTTCGCCGATGGGCTCACGGCCGGCGAGCGGGACGGCATGATCGCCGCGCTGGGGCCCGCACTGGGCGCGAAGCTCCGCTCCACGGACGCCCTGCCGGTGGAGTTCATTGCCACCCGGCTACCTGAGGAGGCGGAGACCTACCGCCTGCTGCAGGAGCTCGTCTGGAGCCTCACGCAGCGCATGTTCTCCAGCGAGGTCGTCACACCCGGCGTGACGCGCACCTCAGACCTCGTGTGGTGGTGGCGGCAGCAGGTGAACGATCTCGGGCTTGGCACCTGGTTCCAGCCCAGCGTGGACGTGCAGCGTCGCGGCGCCACCAGCGCCTCGCTGGGCGAGGACCCCGTGATCCAGCGCGGCGACGTGCTGCACTGCGATGTCGGCATCGTGGCGCTGGGCCTGGCCACGGATACGCAGCACGATGCCTACGTGCTCCTCCCAGGCGAGACCGCGCCGCCGGCTGGCCTGCAGGAGGCCCTCGCCAACGCGAACCGCCTGCAGGACCTGACGATGGACGAGCTGCGGCCCGGCCGCACGGGGAACGCGGTGCTGGCCGCTGTGCTGGCCCGGATGCGCGCCGAGGGCATCGACGGCACGCTGTATTCGCACCCGATCGGCATGAACGGCCACGGGGCCGGCCCGCTGGTGGGGCGCTGGGATGCCCAGGAGGGCGTGCCTGGCAGCGGCGACGCCGTGGTGATCCCGAACATGTGGTACTCGATCGAGCTGCAGGCCACGACGCCGGTGCCGGAGTGGGGCGGCCAGGCCGTACGCATGGCGCAGGAGGAGGACGCCGTGATTGGCCCCGACGGGCGCATCCGCTGGGCCCTGCGCCGCCAGGCGAACCTCTTCCTGGTCCGCTGAGTTAGTCTTACGTATGCGTAAGGGCAAGAAGGAACTGATCGTGGTCGGCGACCGCGTCCTCATCAAGGTTGAGGACGGCGAGGAGCGCTCGAAGGTGGGGCTGTACCTGCCGGCGACGGCGGTGGACAGCCAGGCGGTGCAGGGCGGGCGGATCGTCGCCACGGGCCCGGGCACGCCGCTGCCGGAGGTCACCGAGCACCTGGACGAGCCCTGGCGCATCACGGGCCAGAAGGAAACGCGCCACATCCCGATGCAGGCACAGGTCGGGGACTACGCGCTGTTCTTCCGGAAGGCCGCCGTGGAAATCACGTTCGAGAGCGAGCGCTACCTGGTGGTCCCGCAGGCGGCGCTCCTGGCCCTGAGCCGCGAATAGTCGCGGCCGGATATTGCACCCGAGGATTGACCGATGATGTATGACGAGCAGTGGATTGCGCCGATGCGTGCGGAGATCGAGCAGCTGGGCGTGCAGCCGCTGAAGTCGGCGGCGCAGGTGGACGAGGCCCTCACGGGCACGAAGGGCACGCAGCTGATGGTGGTGAACTCGATGTGCGGCTGTGCCGCCCGGAACATGCGCCCGGCCGTGGCGCTGGCCCTGCGCCACGCGGTGACGCCGGAGCACCGGTTCACGGTCTTCGCCGGCAACGACGTGGACGCCACACGCCAGGCGCGGAGCTACTTCTCCGGCTATGCGCCGAGCTCGCCGAGCATCGCGCTACTGAAGGACGGGAAACTGGTGCACATGGTGGAGCGCTTCCAGATCGAGGGCCGCTCGGCCGATGCCATCGCCGCGGACCTCACGGCGGCGTTTGACCGGCATTGCTCGGCCGCCGCCGTGTGAGCGTGCTGCACCGGGGAACGCCGTTGCAGTCCGCACCTAGGCCTGCCGCACCCAGCGAGCCAGTTCGCGCAGCGACGGCCGCTTGCCATACATGAGCAAGCCGACCCGATAGATCCGCGCCGAGAGCCAGATTGCCGCCACGCAGGCCGCCGCGACGCCGGCGAGCGAGCCGATGATCTCCAGCGGCGGCACCGGCGTGGCCGTCATGCGCATCGGCATGATGATCGGCGCGGAGAAGGGCAGGTATGACATCGTCAGCGCCAGCTGGCCTGTCGGGTTCGTCATCACCGGCTGGACGAAGATGATGCTGAAGATGAGCAGCATCATCACCGGCTGCGCCGCCTGCTGTGCCTCCTCCTGCGAGCTCACCATCGCGCCGACGGCCGCGAACAGCGAGGCGTAGAAGAGGTAGCCGAGGATGAAGAAGAGGACCAGCGCCACCAGCACCAGCGTGTCGATGGTCGGGAAGGACACCTGCGGGAAGTTCTGGATGCCCATCATCTCGAACACCTTCACGCGCTTCTCCCAGAACAGGATGCCGCTGGCCACCCAGACCGCCATCTGCGTGAGGCCCACCGCCCCCACGCCGAGCACCTTGCCCGCCAGCAGCGTGTCCGGCTTGACGCTGGCGACGATGACCTCGGCCACGCGCGTCGTCTTCTCCTCCAGCACGCCGCGCAGGATGTTCTGGCCGTAGAGGATGATGCTCATGTAGAGCAGGAAGGCCACGCCGAAGCCGAAGATGGTGCTCGCGAGGCCCGAGCCGCCGCGGCCCTGGTCGGTGATCTTCTCGCCGTCGATGCGGACGCGGGTGCGGGCGATGGCGTCTGCCTGGTCCGGGGCCAGGCCAGCGGCCTCGAGCCGCGAGGACATCAGCGCATTGCGCAGCGCGCCCTCGAGCGCCTCCAGCTGGCCCACTGAGCCGGCATCGCGCCCGAAGTAGCGGGCGCGCCCGGAGTTCACGAGGCCGGTGTCCAGCACCAGCACGCCGTTTTCCTCGCGGGCCTGGACCCTGAGCACCAGCGCTTCCTCGGCGGCGGCGACATCCGCCTGGGTCACCGTATCCACCTGCGCCATCGCGCCCACCGTCCCGGCGGCGAGCTGCGGGGCGGCGAGGCGCCGCGAGACGCGCTCACCGAGGCCCATGCCCGTGGCATCCACGATGCGGAGGCTGGTGACCCGCGCCTCGCGGATGCCGCGGACGGAGAGATAGCCCGGCAGCACCATGATGGCGCCGAAGAACACCGGGCCGAACAGCGTCACGATGATGAACCACTTCGTGCGCACGCGCTCGAGGTACTCGCGCTTGAGGACCGCCCAGAACTTAGCCATGGCCGCCCATGCCCTCCTCGACGCCGGTGGCGCCGACGCGCTGCAGGAAGATCTGGTGCAGCGACGGCTGCACCCGCTCGAATCGCTGGATCACGGCGCCGGCGCCGACGAGGCGCTGCAGCAGCGCCTGCGGGTCGCCGGCCGGTGTCAGTTCGACCTCGAAGTACCGGCCGTGGTCGTCCAGGCGCTCCACCAGGGCCTGGTCCTGGAAGACGGCACGCACGGCGCCGCTGGCGCTGCCCTCGAGGGCCACGGCCACCGTCCGGCCGGCGTTCTCCGCCTTCACGGCCGCCATCGCGCCGTCGAGCACCTTCTCGCCACGGGCAATGATGCACACCGCATCGCAGAGGCGCTCGGCGTTGTCCATCATGTGGGTCGAGAAGATCACCGTCTTGCCGCGCCGTCTCAGCTCGACCACGGTGTCCTTCAGCGCCTGCGCATTGATCGGATCGAGACCGCTGAACGGCTCGTCGAGAATCACCAGCTCGGGGTCGTGCAGCAGCGTGCCGATGAACTGCACCTTCTGCTGCATGCCGCGCGAGAGTTCGTCCACCTTGCTCTTGCCCCAGTCCTTCTCGGCCGTGCGCAGCGTGAGGCGCTCCAGCCACTCGTCGATGCGCCCATCCGCGGTGCGGCGGTTCACGCCCTTGAGCTCGGCGAGGAACCGGAGCACGTCGCGCACGGACATCTTCTTGTAGAGGCCGCGTTCCTCCGGCAGGTAGCCGATGCGGTCGAGCACCGCCGGGTCACGGTTCTGGCGTCCGAGGATGGTGATCGAGCCCTCGTCGGGCGCAATCACGTTGAGGACCATGCGGATGGTCGTGGTCTTGCCGGCGCCGTTGGGACCCAGCAGGCCGTAGACGGTGCCGCGGGGAACCGCCAGCGAGAGATTGCTGACGGCGACATGCTCCGCGTAGCGCTTGGCTACGTCGCGGATTTCGAGGGCGAGGTCGGCCATACGTCCGGAAATTGGGGACAGGGGAAAACTATCCACGGGACCACAGGTCGGGCCGGCGCGCCCCCGCGCCTGCATGCGGCATCCCTGCGCCGCCGGGGCTGGTGCCAGGCCCACGCCCCAGCGACACTACGGGGTGCGCCGTCTCCTCGTTCTGTTCGCTGCCTTCGCCGCCGCCTGCGGGGGAAACCCCGGCCACGAGCCGCTCGTGGTCTACAACGCCGGCAGCCTCGCCAGGCCCATCCGTGCCGCCATGGATAGCTTCGCCCGCCGCGAGGGCGTCCGGGTGGAGCAGGAGAGCGCCGGCTCCCTCGAAACCGCGCGGAAGCTGACCGAGCTGGGCAAGGTACCCGACGTGATCGCGCTGGCGGATGCCAACGTGTTTCCCGGCTATCTGATGCCGAGCCAGGTCAGCTCGTACATCACGTTCGCGCGAAACCGGATGGTCGTGGCCTTTACCGCACGATCCCGGTACGCCGACGACATCTCCACCGCCAACTGGCCGGAGATCCTCTCGCGGCCGGACGTCGAGGTCGGCCGCTCCGATCCGGAGCTCGATCCCAACGGCTATCGCACCCTGATGGTGTGGCAGCTGACCGCCGCCACGCGCGGAGCCGCAGCGCTCGCGAGCAGGCTGGAGGCGCGGGCTCCCGCGCGCAACGTGCGCCCGAAGGAAGCGGACCTCGTCGGCCTGCTGCAGGCCGGGGAGTTCGACTACATCTGGTCCTATGAATCCATGGCCCGCGCCACGGGGCTGCGCTACGTGCTGCTCGGGGACTCCGTGGACCTCTCACGGCCGGACCTCGCGGCACACTATGCCCAGGCGAGCGTGGACGTACGCGGGGCCAGTGCCGGCGACCGGGTGAGGTTCACCGGCAAGCCCATCGTCTACGCGTTCGCGGTGCCGACGACCGCGCCGCACCCAACGGTCGCGGCGCGATTTGCCCAGTTCCTGGTCTCGCCCGAGGGCCGCGAGATCCTACGACGCGAGGGCCTTGATGCCCTCGCCCAACCGGACACGCTGCCGTGAACTCGCGGTCCGACGGCCGAATTCCGCAGGCAGTCCTCAGCGTCATTGCCGCCCTGCTGGCCTCGGCGCTGCTGCTCTTCCTTGCCGCACCGATCCTGCGGCTGGTCACCGATTCCGGCGCCGCTGGCCTCGCGCGGCTCGGCAGCGACGCCGAACTGCGCGGCTCGCTGCTGCTGACCGGGCTGACCGCCACCGCGGCCACGATCCTCGGCGTGCTCGGCGGGACGCCGCTCGCGTGGCTGCTCGCCCGCAGGGACTTTCCTGGGCGCGCCGTGCTCTCGGCAGTGCTCGATCTGCCGCTGCTCATTCCGCACCCCGTGGCTGGCATTGCGTTGCTGCTCCTGCTCGGGCGCGAATCTGCCGTCGGTGGCGCCGCGCTTGAACTGGGCCTGCGCATCGTGGGCTCACCGCTGGGCATCATTGCGGCGATGCTGTTCGTCTCCTCGCCGCTGTTCGTGAGCGGGGCGCGTGAGGCCTTTGCCAAGGTCGACGCCCGCTATGAAGGCGTGGCCCGCACGCTGGGCGACACGCCCTGGCTGGCCTTCCGCCGCGTGACATTGCCCTTGGCCGGCCGTGGCCTGCTCGCGAGCGCCGTCGTGATGTGGGCGCGTGCGGTGAGCGAGTTCGGCGCCATCGTGATCCTCACGTACAACCCCAAGGTCGCCAGCGTCCTGAGCTACGACCGCTTCACCAGCTTCGGGCTTACGGAAGCGCTGCCCGTGGCCGCCGTGCTTGCCCTGCTGGCGCTTGTGCCGCTCACGGTGCTGCGCGCCCTGCGCACGGACCGGGGCGCTCCCTAGCCGATGACCGCCATCCGACTTGACGGCGTCACGGCCAGGAAGGGCCGCTTTGCACTGGAAGCGGTGGCGCTCTCGCTCCTCGACCAGGAGTACGGCGTCGTGATCGGTCCCGCCGGCTCGGGCAAGACAACGCTGCTCGAGGTCATCGCCGGATTGCTCGCACCGACGAGCGGCGAGATCACGTTGGCCGGCCGACCCATGCGGGCCGTCCCACCCGAGCGTCGCGATATCGGCCTTGTCTATCAGCACGCGTTTCTCTTTCCGCACCTCTCGGTGCGCGAGAATGTCGCGTACGGCGCCCGCAACGCCCATGACGTGGACGAGGCCGCCGAGCGATTCGACATCGTCCCGCTCTTCTCGCGAGACGTCGCCGGACTCTCCGGCGGCGAACGACAGCTGGTCGCGCTGGCGCGGGCCGTGGCGCGGCGGCCTCGTCTGCTGCTC
>JAYQOZ010000083.1:0-8520 GCA_038145035.1 Gemmatimonadaceae bacterium
CCCCGGGGCCGTCCTCAGGCTATCGACTTCAGTAGGGGACGGTCACGCCTGCGGTGCAGTCGCTGGTCCCGGCGTTGCAGACCATGTAGGTCGAACTGCCGCTTACCCGCCCAAGGTTGTCGCGATACGACGTCGACGAGGTCGTCGCGATGACATTGCCGTCGCGGTACACATCGAAGGCCGCCGCACCACCCGACGTCCAGGCGAGGTCCACACTGACCCGGCCGTTCTTGCTGTTCACGATCGCGTCGGCCGTGAGGCCGCTCGGTGCCGTGACCGTCGGCGGCTCGGGATCGCCCCCGCCACCCCCGGGCGTGACGCCGCCACCGTAGTTGCCCGTGAACAGCAGGCGGTTCTCCGAGCCGCTGCCCGCGCTCGTCACCTTGTTGGCGGTCGAGTTCGTGATGAGGCTGTTGGCCACCTGCGCGGGAGTCGCGGTCGGCGAAGCCTGCAGGAACAGCGCCGCGGCGCCCGCCACGTGCGGCGAGGCCATCGACGTGCCGCTGATGGTGTTGGTGCTCGTCGGGTTCGAGTGCCAGGCCGAGGTGATGGAGCTGCCGGGCGCGAAGATGTCGAGGCAGTTGCCGTAGTTCGAATACGAGGCGCGCGCATCGGAGCTGGTCGTGGCGCCGACCGTGATGGCCGAGGGCTCGCGTGCCGGCGAGTAGTTGCAGGCGTTCGCGTTGCTGTTGCCCGCCGCCACCACCATGGTGACGCCCGCGCTGACGGCGCCCGCGACGGCCGCATCGAGCGAGGGGCTCGCGCCGCCCCCCAGCGACATGTTGGCCACCGCCGGCGACACGTGGTTGGCCGCCACCCAGTCCACGCCCGCGATGACGCCGGACGTCGAGCCGGAGCCGCGGCAGTCGAGCACGCGCACGGCGTACAGTTGCGTGTTCTTGGCGACGCCGTAAGTGCTGCCACCCACCGTGCCGGCGACGTGCGTGCCGTGTCCGTTGCAGTCCGATCCGGCCCCGCGACCGCCGACATAGTCGGCGCCGAGCGACGCCCGTCCGCCGAACTCCGTGTGCGCGAGCAGGATGCCCGTATCGATGATGTAGCTGTGCGTCCCGGCACCGTCGGCGTTGTACACGTAGCTGCCGCCAAGCGGGAGATCGCGCTGGTCCAACCGGTCCAGGCCCCAGGTCGCGCCGGCCTGCGTCTCGGAAGCCGTCATGATGCCATCGAGCTCGACGTTCGCGACGTTGGGGTTTCGCTGCAGCGCCGATGCCGCCTGGGCGGTGAACCGCCCCGAGAACCCGCGCAGCGCCGAGGTATACACGTACCCGAGCTCACCGCCATGCGTCGCCGCCAGCGATCGGGCCAGGCCGGGCGCATCCGACACGCCGTTCCGGAACGTCACGATGTAGCCGGCACGGTCCTGCAGCGCCACGTTGGCGTCCCTGCGCAGCGCCGTCGGCGACGTCGCATCCGAACAGGCCGTGACTACGAGGGCGCTCAGAATGACCGCCGTGGACAGGATTTTCCGCATGCGCGAGTGCCTCCAGCTGGAGCGGTGGGAGCTGCGGGGACTCAGCGCGATTCCCCCCAGTGTCTTCGGGTCAGGGTACGGTCCGGGACGGGGCCAGTCAAGCCGCGAAGTCGCCCACATCATCATTCGATGATGCGAAGGTGACGCAGGTCACTGACCAGTCGCGCTGAGCCGGCAGGGCGGCGACCTCATTGCCGCGCCGCGAGAGCAACTGGATCACGAAGCGCTACCCCTCGCAGACGCGGTCAGCACCCGTCACGTTTCCGCTGCGCAGCTGCTCCGCGATGCAGTCCCACTCGGCGTCCGCATGCTCCAGCTTGTCGTGGGTCACGTTCCGCTGGGCGCAATCGGTCCGGTGAAGGCAAGGGCCGCGAGCGGACGTCGCAGGCTACCAGATCGTGAGCGTTCCCGATCCGGCATCGTAGGCCGTCGTGAACCTGGTGAGGTCGCGGGTCGGCTGCCCGCCGATCCAGTTCCCGTCCGCCGCAAACTGCGCGCCGTGATTGGGACAGCGAAAGGCCCCCATCGCGATCTGGATCGGCTTGTAGCCGGCGTGCGGACAGATCATGGAATGCGCGAGGAAGGTCACCGGCCCGGAGCGCGTCACGGCGACCGGCTGGCTGGTGCCCGGGTCCACGCGCGCGATCCCGCCGATGTCCGCCAGGGCCGGGAAGTCCGCGATGGTCACGACAAGACTACCCGGTGGCAGCTGGTGGCCCGGGCCCAGGGGTCCGCCGATCTCCCCATCGCCGCAGGCGGCCACCACCGCCGTGCCAAGGACCGCGAGCGCGGATTGTGCGACGAACCCGCGCCGGGAGAGCAGCGCGCAGCCTGCACAGTCACCCGCGACGGTCCCTGGCGAGTCAGTCATCGGTCCGGTCCAGCATGGTCAGCCACCCGGCAAGTGCGACGCCCAGTGAGGTGAATGCCACCTGGCGATGTCGGCTGCGCGCGCCGGGGTCGCCTTCCGCCCGCTCGGCCAACAACCCGGTGGCGGTGAAGCCCGCGGCAGCCGTCAGCATGAGGGTCCCATGAAGCAGGCGCCGGCCGCGGTTGCGGGGGTCGCGCATGCCGACGACCAGGTTCGGCACGCCCGTCAGCACGTTGGTCGCGAACATTGCGGCGACGCCGGTCGCGCCGACGCGGTGTCCCACCTGCGCCCACTGCGGCGCCTCGCGACCCTGATTGAAGAGCTGCGTCCCCGCCGCGACCTGCAGGGCAAAGAGCGGAAGCATGGCATACGACGCGTACCGATGGATGTCGAGCCGTCGATAGTAGGCGTCCGTGTACGGCCCGTCCTGCGGCGTCCCGGCCAGGCGCCCGACATCCGCCGGCGTCGGCAGCCGCGCCGGCGCCACGGCCGATGCAGGCGTGGACGCAACCCGGCGGTCGTCGTCGCATGGGGCCATGAGAAGCGGCGTGGCCAGCAGCGCAATCGTCACGAGATCCACCCACTTCCTCCCGCACCAGGGTGACACCGGGGTGATTCGCCGGGAACAACGGCGACCGGAAACCCACTTAGTTTACCCGTATTCCAGATACTGCAGTACCAAGCCTTCCCATCACAAGTTAATCAGATGCGAATCCCGTCCATCCTGCTCGCCCTTGTGCTGAGCGCCAGGCTCGCTGGCGCCCAGAACGTCTCGGCGCCCGCGCCTGCTCCCGAGGTCTACTTCCGTGCACCCACGGATGCTGCGGTGGTCCCGACGACATTCGCGGTCGCCTTCGGCCTGCGCAACTACGGCGTCGCGCCGGCCGGCACCAACTATGTAAACACCGGCCACTTCCACATCCTCATCAACGTGGAGCCGCCGGCGCCGGGCACGGTAATCCCCGCCGATTCCCTGCACCGCCATTACGGCGCGGGACAGATCGAGACCACGCTGACGCTGGCCCCGGGGACGTACACGCTGCGCCTCGTCGTCGCGGACTACGAGCACAAGGTGATCGGGCCGGCGCTGATGTCGAAGCCGATCCGCATCACCGTGCGCTAACGCCCCCAGGAGTTCCGATGGCCCTCTACGCCAAGCTCTACGCGATCTGTACCGCAGTCTTCTTCGCGCTCGATATCACCTGGCTGGGCGTCGTGGCGCGCGGCTTTTACCGCGGCCGCATGGGCCATCTGCTCCGTGAGGACACAAAATGGGGCGCGGCCCTGGCCTTCTACCTCATCTACGTGGGCGCCATCGTCGTACTCTGCGTGCTGCCGGCGGTGGAGAAGCAGTCGCTGACCCGCGCCGTGGCGCTGGGTGCGGTGTTCGGCCTGGCGGCATACGCCGCATTTGACCTCACCAGCCTCGCCCTCCTCAAGGGCTTTCCGGGCAGCGTGGTCCCGGTGGACCTCGCCTGGGGCGTGGTGCTCACGGGCGCGGTGAGCGCCGCGGGCTACGCCGCCGCGCGCTGGCTCCAGGGATAGGCCACGGCGGGGCGCCGACTCCCAGGTCCCGCCGCCGCGATGCCGCGCGCCGGCTACCCCGCGCGGCGGACCAGCGTAAGGATGCTGTAGAGCGCCACCGCCTCGCGCTCCTGGTTCATGACCTCGACATCCCATTCCACGACGCCCTGTGGGATTCCGCCCTCGGGCGTGTCCTTGGCGGTCTTCTGCTTCACGGTCAGCCGCACCTGGATGGTGTCGCCGGGATACACGGGCTTGGTGAAGCGGAGGTTCTCGAGCCCATAGTTGGCCAGCACCGGCCCCAGCGACGGCTCCACGAACAGTCCCGCCGCCGCCGACACGATGAAGTAGCCGTGCGCCACGCGTCCCTCGAAGATCCCGTTGCTGCGGGCCTCCTCGTCGTTCATGTGGGCGTAGAACCTGTCGCCCGAGAGCTCGGCGAACTTCACGATGTCATCCAGCGTGATCGCGCGTGTGCCGGTGAGCAGCGTGTCGCCCACGGCGAGCTCGTCGAAGGTCTTCCGGAACGGATGCACGCCATCAGCCGTCTCCGCCGCGCCCTTGGTCCACTCGCGCGTGATGGCCGTGATGACGCTCGGCGAGCCCTGCACCGCCGTGCGCTGCATGTAGTGCAGCACGCCGCGTGCGCCGCCCATCTCCTCGCCGCCGCCGGCGCGGCCGGGCCCGCCGTGCACGAGGTTCGGCAGCGGTGAGCCGTGGCCGGTGCTCTCCTTGGCACTCGTGCGGTCGAGCACGAGCAGGCGTCCGTGATATGGGGCGACGCCCAGCACCACGCGGCGCGCCACGCTCGCATCGGCCGTGACCAGCGAGCCGCAGAGCGAGCCGCGGCCGCGCCGCGCCAGCTCCACCGCCTCGTCCAGCGAGCGGTATGGCATCACGGTGTTCACCGGCCCGAAGGCCTCGACGTCGTGCGGTTCGGTCTTCGCGAGCGGATCGTCGCAATACAGCAGCTCGGGCTGGTAAAACGCACCCTTCTCGCGGTCCGCGCCCATCACCTGGAAGTCCCCGCCGCCCACCACGCGCTCCGCCGCCGTGCGGATGCGCGCCGCGGCCAGGCCGACATCCTTCACCTGCGCGAGGCTCGCCAGCGGGCCCATGCGTACGCCCTCGACGGCGGGATCGCCCACCACGGTCTTCTCCAGCCGCGTGCGGATGGCCTTGATGACGTCCTCCTCCATCCCAGCCGGCACGATGGTACGGCGGATTGCGGTGCACTTCTGGCCTGCCTTCACCGTCATCTCGCGCACCACCTCCTTCACGAAGAGATCGAACTCCTCCGTGCCGGGTGCGGCATCCGGCCCGAGGATCGCACAGTTCAGCGAGTCGGCCTCCATGTTGAAGCGCACCGCGTGCTCGACGATCGCCGGGGATTCCTTGAGCATGCGCCCCGTGGCCGCCGAGCCGGTGAAGGCCACGGCATCCTGCTCCTCAAGATGCGTCAGCAGGTCGCCCGCACTGCCGCAGATGAGCTGGATCGCACCGTCCGGCAGGATGCCGGAGGCGATCATCTCGCGGAACACCGCCTCGGTGAGGTAGCTCGTCGCCGTCGCCGGCTTCACGATGGCCGGCACACCGGCCAGGAGCGTCGGCGCCCGCTTCTCCATCATCCCCCACACGGGGAAGTTGAAGGCGTTGATATGCACGGCCACGCCCTCGAGCGGCACACAGATGTGTCGGCCGACGAACGTTCCACCCTTGGACAGCGGCTCCGTCGGTCCGTCCACGTAGAACGTCTCGTTCGGAAACTCGCGACGTCCACGGCTGGAATAGGCGAAGAACGTCCCGACGCCGCCGTCAATGTCGATCCAGCTGTCGGTCTTGGTCGCGCCGGTCTGCGCGCTGATGGCGTAGAAGGCGTCCTTCCGCTCCATCAGGTACTTGGCCATCGCCTTGAGGGCGGCGGCACGCTCATGGAAGGTCATGGCCCGCAGCTTCGGCCCCCCCACCGTCCGCGCGTACGCGGCCATCCCCTGGAAGTCGAGGCCACCGCTCGACGCCTCGGCCACCGGCTCACCGGTGACGGCATGCAGGAGGGTGGAGGACTTGCCCGTTCCCTCGACCCACTGGCCCTGTGCGTAGTTCTGCAGCATCATCGGGACTTCGTCTCCTTCCAGGTCTTGAGCATCTGCGACTGCGTGGGGCGATCGGCGGGAATCTCCCGCAGCGGCGCCACCTCCTGCCAGGTCGCGTGCATATGGGCCGGCAACTGCTGATAGAGCGCCGTGCCCTCGGTCTTCCAGGCCAGCATCTCGTCGCTCACGTCCTTCACGACCTTGGCGGGATTCCCCACCACCACCTTGCGCTCGGGGATCTGCATCTCGGCCGGCACGAAACACAATGCGCCGACGATGCTCCCCGCACCCACCACGGCGTTGTCCATCACGACGGCGTTCATGCCGATGAGCGCGTTGGCGCCGATGCGGGCCCCGTGCACGATGGCGCCGTGTCCGATGTGCGCCCCCGTCTCCAGTACCACGGTCACGCCGGGGAACATGTGCACCGTGCAGTTCTCCTGGACGTTGCAGCCGTCCTCGATGACGATGCCACCCCAGTCGCCACGGATGGCCGCGCCCGGGCCGATGTACACGTCCTTCCCGATGATCACATTGCCGGTGACGGCCGCCTTGGGATGCACGAAGGCCGTCTCGTGCACCACGGGAATGAAGCCGTCGAAGGCGTAGATGCCCATCGCCGTCAGACGCGCTCGAGGATCAGCGCGTAGCCCTGGCCCACGCCGATGCACATGGTGCAGAGCGCGTAGCGGCCCTTGCGCCGCTGCAGCTCGCGCATCGCGGTGAGCGCAAGGCGCGCACCGCTCATGCCCAACGGATGCCCGAGCGCGATGGCGCCGCCATTGGGGTTCACCCGCGGATCGTCGTCCGCGATGCCGAGCTCGCGCAGGCAGGCCAGTGACTGCGCGGCGAAGGCCTCGTTGAGCTCAATGACGTCCATCCGGTCCAGCGTGAGCCTGGCGCGTTCCAGCACCAGCCGCGTGGCCGGCACCGGCCCCATGCCCATCACCCGCGGCTCGACGCCAGCAGCCGCCGCGGCCACCACGCGAGCCAGCGGGCTGAGCCCCTCACGCCTGGCGGCCGCTTCGGAGGCGAGCAACAGCGCCGCGGCGCCGTCGTTGAGTCCGGAGCTGTTGCCAGCCGTCACCGAGCCCTTCCCGTCGTGGCGGAAAGCCGGCTTGAGCTTCGCGAGCTTCTCAGGTGTCGTGTCGGGGCGCGGGAACTCGTCGTGCTCGACCGTGAGCGGATCACCCTTCCGCTGCGGGATGCTCACCGCCGCGATCTCCTCGGCGTGACGCTTGGCCGCGGCGGCGGCCGCGGCGCGCTGCTGCGAGCGCAGTGCGAAGGCGTCCTGGTCCTCGCGCGTGACCCCGTAGCGCTCCGCCACATTCTCGGCGGTCTCGCCCATCGAGTCGGTGCCGTGCGCGCCCTTCATCGCCGGATTCACGAAACGCCAGCCCAGCGCCGTGTCGAACAGCTGCATGTCGCGGCCAAAGGGCTGCGCGCTCTTGCTCATCACGTACGGCGCGCGGGTCATCGACTCCGCGCCGCCGGCCACGTACACGTCGCCCTCGCCCACCTTGATCGCCCGGGCGGCCTGGGCGACGGCACTCAGGCCGCTGGCGCAGAGCCGGTTCACCGTCTCGCCGGGCACCGTCTGCGGCAGGCCGGCCAGCAGCAGCGCCATCCGCGCCACGTTGCGGTTGTCCTCGCCCGCCTGGTTGGCGCAGCCGAGGATTACGTCGGCGATGGCTGCGGGGTCGAGACCGGGATTTCGGAGCAGCAGGGAGCGGATCGCGTGAGCCGCGAGGTCGTCGGCGCGCACGGGAGCGAGGGCGCCGCCGAGGCTGCCGATCGGCGTGCGGATGCCGTCAACGAGAAAGGCGTCGGTCATCGATGGGGCTTCTGCGTGCGATAGACGGTGCCGCGGAAGTGGCCCACGGTCACCCCGTCCTGGTTGGTCACGGTCACGGAGGCAAAACCGGTGCGGCGCGTCGTGCTCTCCTGCACGCCGACCGCGGTGAGCACGTCGCCCACCTGCACGGGGGCGGGATAGCTGATGGAGCAGTCGAGGGCAACGCTGATCTCGCCGCTGGCGTTGGTGCAGAACGCGAGTGCGGTGTCGGAGAACGCGAAGACGATGCCGCCGTGCGCGAAGCCGAAGCCGTTGGTCATCTCCTCGCGCACGGCCATGCGGAGCACGCAGCGGCCATCGTCGGCCTCCAGGACCTCGACACCCAGCCACTGCGAGAAGGCGTCCTGCGCGAACATCTTCGCAATCACGTCGCGGGCCGGCTGGCCGGCCGTGCCAGTGGGCAGGCCGACCGACGGCACCGCGCCCGTGAAGACGGTCCCGCGGCGGCTGGGTGCGTCACTCAAGTCAACAGTCTCCCGCCGCTCGTGGCGACGCGTCGAAGCAGGGGACTCGGACGGTACCGGTCCTCCCCGTACTCGGCCTGCAGCGACTCCAGCGTCGCCAGCACGGCCGTCGCGCCGATCTCATCGCCCCAGGCGAGCAGCCCCGTGGGATAGTTCACGCCCTTCGTCATGGCGAGCTCAATATCCGCCGGGCTGGCCACACGCATCTGCACCGCGTCCGC
>JAYQOZ010000084.1:0-5215 GCA_038145035.1 Gemmatimonadaceae bacterium
CGAGGTCGACCGGCGCGAAGCGCTGCCGGGACGGCTTGTCGATGCCGGCCTTCAGGACGTTCTCCACCATCTGCTGGAGCCGGCCGGTATCGGCCAGCATCACGTCGTAGAACCGCCGCCGCTGCTCGTCGGTCAGCGTGCGCGTCTGGAGGGTCTGGAGGTGCAGGCGCAAGGAGGCCAGGGGGGTCTTGAGCTCGTGTGTGACCGCGCTGACAAACGTGTCGTGCTCGTCGTTCCGCTGGATCTCGAGGAGCAGGAAGACCGTGTAGAGGATGATGCCCGCGATCAGGATCGCGAAGAAGATGATGCCCCACACCAGCGGCGTTACGTCGCCCGCATTCAGCACGATCCAGCCGATGTTGAGCGTGACGGCCGCCGCCAGGGAGGCGACGGCCAGGACGATCACGAGCGTGATCGCCTTCTGACGCCGGGTCATGGGCCGATTCTAGCCCTCTCCAGAGTCGCCGGGGCGGGTGCCGGCGGAGGCGATCGCGGTGGGTGGTGCGACCGGGCAGCCAGGGGCCGCCCGGTCGGAGGGGCCTTCTACGCGACGGCCTCGCCGTCGACCTCGATGCGGTCGTTGTCGTCGTAGGGCACGGCCTGGGCGATCTTCGCCACCTTGACGTCCCACGCCAGGCCGATCAGCCGGAGGAACGAGATGCCGAGCCAGTTGAGGTCCAGCTCGTACCAGGCCAGGCCGTGACGGGCCGACGTCGGGTGGGCGTGGTGGTTGTTGTGCCAGCCCTCACCGAAGGTCAGCAGGGCCACCCACCAGTTGTTGGTCGAGTCGTCGCGGGTCTGGAAGCGGCGCGATCCCCACATGTGCGTGGCGCTGTTCACCGCCCACGTCGTGTGCAGACCGACGACCGTGCGGAAACCGATGCCCCAGAGGACGTACGGAATGCCGCCGAAGGCCAGCAGGGCCAGACCCAGCACGACCTGCGGCACCCAGTGCCACTTCGTCAGCATGACGTGGAAGGGGTCCTTCGCCAGGTCCGGGGCGTAGCGGTTCAGCAGGGAGGTCTCCTGATGGAGGCCCTGGCCCAGGACTATCCACCCCATGTGCGCCCAGTAGCCGCCCTCACGGGGTGTATGGGGATCCCCTTCGCGGTCCGACTTCTGGTGGTGCACCCGGTGCGTTGCGACCCAGAAGATCGGGCCGCCCTCGAGCGCCAGCGTGGCGCAGATGGTGAGGAAATACTCCATCCACTTCGGCGTCTTGTAGCTACGGTGGGTGAGCAGGCGGTGGTAGGACATCCCGATGCCCAGCATGCCGGCGACGAAGTAGAGGACGACTGCCGTGATGATCGCGCCGGTGTCGATGTAGAAGAAGGCGGCGATGGCGGCCACGTGGAAGGCGGCCATGGCGATGGTCGTGACCCAGTTGACACCCTGCTGATACTTGCGGCCGAAGAGCAATGTTGGTTGAACCATGGACTCCAAGGGGGCAGGGCGTCATGCCCTCAACCCGCAGACTACGGTAGGCGAGGTCGGGCTACGGCTTCTGTAATACTTGTGTACGTCTCTAAGCGACTGATTTCACAGGAGTAATTGACACGGCTCCGACCCGCGCGCTGAGCATCCATGCCGCGTACGCCTGCCACCACTCGGGGGCTTGCTGCCGCACGGCCTGGCACGTGCCGACGGAGCCGGCGGCGCGGGCGGCCATCGAGGCGGGCATGCGGGGACGGCGGCTGCCTCTCATCGAGGCCTTCGAGCCCGGCACGCCGCCGGAGGGCTTCGCGGGCGTCCTTCGGCACGGCCCTGACGGGGCCTGTGTGTGGCTCGACCGCGGGACCCGCCTGTGCGTCGTCCACCGGGACCTCGGTGCGGACGCCCTGCCGGTCGCGTGCCGGGCCTTCCCCCGCATCGCCCGCACCGGACCGACCGGTGTGGCCATCACCCTCTCCCACTACTGCCCGACGGCCGCGCGGCTGCTGCTCGATACCTCGACGCCGCTGACCGTTGTCGAGAGCCCGCCGGCGTTTCCACCGGGGGCCTACGACGGGCTGCTGGCGGACGAGTGGCCGCCGCTGCTTCATGCGCGCATGCTCATGGACGAGGCCGCCTATGACGCCTGGGAGGCCCTGGCCGTGTGGCGGTGCGCCACCGCCCCCGGGGTGTGGCCGGCGCTCGCCGCGCTCCGGCGGGACGCCGAGGCCCTGACAGGCTGGCATCCCGGGGGACCCTCCCTGCTGTCCGTGGTGGAATCCCGCCGCGCGCGGCCCGCCGTGGCCGCACCGCCCCTGCCGGTGGAGGCCATCCGCGAACGGGTCCTCGACGCCAGGGCCGCGGCCGGCAACGCGGCCGGGACCGAGCCCTTCCTGCCAGAGGCGGACGGGTGGGCACCGGCACTGGCCCTGCTCGACGCGTTCAGCGCACCCACACGCCGGTTCGTGGCCGCACACGCCTTTGGCACCTGGTGCGCCTACCAGGGGCGCGGTCTGCTGGCGTCGGTGCGGCAGCTGGAGACGGTGGTGGCCGTCCTGGCGTCGGAACTGGCGCGGCCGGCCGGGCAGCCGGTCACGGACGAGGATCGGTTCGTCGCGGCCGTGCGGGCCACCGACTACCTGCTGCGGCACCTGGCGTCGTCGCAGGCGCTGGCGGACACCTGGTCCCGCCGCGAGGGGCTGCTGCCGGCCAGCCCGGCCGGCTAGGGCGCGCCGCGGAAGGTTTCGGCCGACCCCGGCGCGGCGAACATCAGCGTCCGGCCTCCGGCGCTGCCGTTCACCTGATACCGGCCCCGCATCTGCAGGAAGGTGAGCGGCGTCGACATCTCCCCGGAAAGGCGCCCGCGTTCGGCGCTCTCGACCGTGAAGGTGAGCCGCATGTCCATCGTCGTGCTGCGGCCGTCGATCACGATCCGCGCCGGCGTATCGGAGCCCGGCGCATCCGTCTCCGTGATCGTCACCCCGGTGGCGTAGGCGAGGGGGCCGTCCGGGCCGATCACGCCGAGGAACCCGGGTACCCGCTTCGGATCGGCCGCGTCGGCCGGCGGGAAGACCCGGCCGTAGACCAGCGACAGGTCGTCATGCTGCACCTGTCCCCACTGCCACGACACGCCCTCCCAGAAACCCCAGTTGTGGTCGTGGTACCCGGATCCTTCGAAGCGGACCTGGCGCCCGCCCGCCGAGAGCGTGCCCCACGACCGCCCGGACATCACGGGTACGACGTACCCCGATTTCCATCCCCCCGCGCCGACCAGTTCGATCGGGGGCAGCTGCCGGCCGGCGACGCCCTCGACCACCAGGTCGCCGACCAGCCGGGTGCCCTGCGCGGACCGGAGATCGAGATGGATGTCATACCGCAGGCCCCGTAGCCGCACGCGGTTGTTCCCGATCGTCAGGTCCGGCGCCTCCTCCACCGCCTCGTCCTCGAGGGACGCCCCGGCGGTGAACGCTTCCATCCGGCCGTCCACTTCCAGCTGCAGCCGCACGCCGGCCGACCGGCGCTCGTCCGGCAGGTACGGCCCCACCATGAACGTCAGGTAGAAGCGTGTCTGGTCGCTGCGGCCGTTGAAGTAGAGCCACTCCGCCCAGGAGTCCTCGCGGCCCGGGGCGTCCGGCACCGCGTGGAAGGTGTCGATGGCCCGGAGGGCATCGCCGGGATCGCGTGCGGCCCAGGGCCGGTCGGCCTCCGTATCTGTCCACGCGGCAATACCCGACGTCTCAGGGTCGCCGAGGGTCCGCTCGAGGCTGGGGATGCCGCCCTGCGCCTCGACGGGTGTGGCCCGGCCGTCGGCGCCGATGAGGAACAGCTCGCCGCGCGAGATCGGGGACGCCACGACGATCTCGGAGGCCAGCGGCTCCCGCGAGAGCGGGCCGGCCAGCACGAGGCGCGCGGCCTCGAGGCGTTCGAGACCGGTGCCCTGCACGACGATGTCCCCGCCGCCGGCCAGCGCCGGGGCCCGCGCCTGATCCAGCACAACTTCCGCGACGCCCAGCAGGATCACCATGACCGACACGCCGACGCCAAAGCCGCCGGCGAGCACGGCCGACCGGACCGGGTGCGCGGTCAGCGTCCGGAGCGCCAGGCGGGGCATCATCGCGGCGGGTCCCCGGCGACGAGCATCCCGTCGCGCATCGACAGGATGCGGCGCGCCCGCCGTGCGAACGCGGTGTCGTGGGTCACGACCACCAGCGCCGTGCCGTCCGCGTTGACCCGCTCCAGCAGGTCCGCGACGTGGCCGCCGGTGGCCTGGTCGAGCTCGCCGGTCGGCTCGTCGGCGAGCAGCAGGCGCGGCCGGTTGGCCAGCGCCCGGGCAATCGCGATGCGCTGCATCTCGCCGCCCGAGAGCTGGGACGGTCGGTGATCGGCACGTCGCGCGAGGCCGACGTAGTCGAGCAGCTCCCGGACGCGGTCCTCGCGTTCCGGCCGCGCGACGCCGGCCTCGGACATCGGCAGCTCCACGTTCTCGGCTGCCGTCAGCATCGGCAGCAGGAAGAACCGCTGGAAGACGAAGCCGAGCTTCCTGAGCCGGATCCGGCTCCGGGCCGTGTCATCGAGTGTGGCCACGTCGTCCCCATCCAGGCGGAGGGTGCCGCTGGTGGGCGTGTCCACGACGCCGAGCAGGTGCAGCAGGGTGGACTTGCCGCAGCCGGACGGACCACAGAGGGCGACAAAGCCGCCGGGTTCCACGGTGAGCGAGACGTCGCGGACGGCCGTGACGGGCCCGGCCGGCATCGGGAACAGGCGCGTCAGGCCCTCGGCCTGGATGACGGGTGCGCTCACGAGACGACCTCCCGGCGGAGCGTGGCGGCGATGGGCAGGGTGGCGACCAGCCGCATCGGGTACAGGGCCGCCGCCACGGCCGTGACAGCGAACAGCCCGACATGCACGGCCAGCGCCTCCGGCTGGAAGACGAAGAAGTGCAGGGCCGCGGGGATGCCCGGGATGGACTTCAGGATGCGGTCCAGGAGGTTCGCCAGCAGCAGGCCCAGGGGCAGCGCCAGCACCGCGCCTCCGCCGACCAGCAGCACTGCCTCGGCGAAGACGTCGGCGACGGCCCGCCGCCGCGAGAAGCCGAGCGCGCGCAGCGCGGCAAGTTCACCCGTCCGCTGGTTCACCGAGACGGTGAGGAGTACGGTGACGAGCAGGAACGCGAAGCCGGTGGTCACGGTGGTCAGCACGAAGGAGATCTGCCGGAAGTAGGAGAGGCCGCCCTGCTGCAGGCGGACCAGCACCTGGGCGTTGGTCAGCACCGTCCGGCTGGGCG
>JAYQOZ010000084.1:5225-8508 GCA_038145035.1 Gemmatimonadaceae bacterium
CGGCGGGCGGGCGGCCCTGGCCACCGCGGCCGGGACGTCGTCCGCCGAGGCCACCAGCAGCTGTTCGCCGGCCCGATCGCCCTTGCCGCCCTCGAGGATGTCCACGTCCCGCAGGCCGAGACCCACGGTCAGGCCCCGCTCGCCCTCGAAGGGAAACTCCGCCACGCCGACGATGCGCACAGGCGTCGCGGGCGCGACTGACCGCGCGTCGTCCGAGATGGGCCGCAGCTCGATGGTCGTGCCGAGCTGTGACTGCAGCACGTCGAGCACGCGTGCGTTCACGACCGCCTCCCCGGCGGCCTGGAGGCCGCGGCCCTCGACCAGCGTCCACACGTCGGTGTTGCCCCGGGCCGCGCCGAGAATCCGGACCGCGAAGGGGCGGGTCCGGCGCTGGACCACCGCCTCGGAGAAGCGGACCAGGGAGACCCGGCTGATCTGGGGCAGCGCCCGGAGGCGCGCCGCCACGGCGTCCGCGTCGGGGATGAGCGGGCCATGCCCGGGTGGGGCCGTGCCGACGCTGGCCCTCAGGTCGTACCCGGCCGACGCCAGCATCTGGTCCATGGAGATGATGAGGCCGTTGGAGAGCAGCAGCATGTCGAAGAGCAGGGCCCCGACGGCGGCCACGCCACCGATGCCCAGCCAGGTACGGGCCGGCTGGCGGATGAGGCTCCGGAGGGCGAAGGCGAAGGCGCTCATCGGCGGGCGATCCGCAGGAGCTGTTGCCGGAGGAGCAGCCACGACGCGGCGACGCTGGCCACGACGCCGAGCGGGATGGCGATCGCAAGGCACGTGGCCACGACGGACGGCGTCACCCGGACGAACACCAGCGAGGTGTCGTAGTGCCACTGGAAGTACCGGTTGATCAGGGCCTGCGACCCGAAGGCCATCGCGACGCCCATCAGCGCACCGCCCGAGGCCAGCACGATCGCCTCCAGCAGCATCTGGCCCAGCACCCGGCGGCTGGTCAGCCCGATGAGCCGCAGCACGCCAACCGTGTCGCGCCGCTCGTCGACGAGCATGACCGAGAGCGCCAGCAGGAACAGCGCGCTGGCGATGATCGTCACCAGCGCGATGGCGAGGTGGAAGCGCTCGATGACGACGAACGTGCCCACCCCCGTCAGGGCCGCCCGCGCGGGGCGCGCGATGAGGCCCGGGGCGTCGGCCGTGAGCCGGGGGGCGCGGGCCGGCGCCGGCGAGGGGTCCCGGGCGGCGGGGGTGACCTGGTCCCATCCACCGACTCGAGGGCGACCACGTCCGTGGGACCCGACCGGAGCCGTGCCAGGTCCGGCAGGTGCAGCCGGACCTTGAACTTCGATTCGCTGATCTCCATCGGGTCGGGGATGGGTTCGTAGATGCCCTGGACGACGAACGTCCGGATGGCTTCCGCGTCCGCCGGGGCCGGCGCGAGGCGGATGCGCGACCCCGGCGCAAGCCCGTGGGCCTTCGCGAGCTGGCGGGAGATCAGGACGCCGGGGTCTGCCTCGGTCGCGCCGGCGGGCGGGCACACGACGCACGCGGCGGTGACGGCCGCCAGCATCCACCCGGGCCGCAGTCGCGTCCGCATCAGGCCTCGAAGGTGGCGACCACCGGGCCGTGGTCGCTGGTGCCGACCTCGCGGTGGGCGTCACAGGCCCGGGCCGCCGCCGCCAGCGCCTGGCTGGCCAGCACGTAGTCGATGCGCCAGCCGATGTTGCGGGCTCGCATCTGGCGCCACGGTGGCCACCACGTGTAGGCGTCCTCGACGGCCGGGTGGAGCATCCGCTGGACGTCCACGAGGCCGTGGCCGAGCAGGGTGTCGAACAGGGCGCGCTCGTCGTCGCGCTGGCCGATGGCCCCCGCCTTCCGCTCCTTGACGTGGACGTCGATGTCGCGGTGCGCGACATTCAGGTCCCCGCACAGCACCCGCGGCCGGCCGGCCCCCCCCGCCGCACGGGCCAGGCCGCTGAGGTCCGTTAGGATGCGCTGCTTGGCCTCGTAGTCCTTGCCGCCGTTGGGGACATAGACGGACGCGACGGTCGCCTGTGGCAGGTCGACCGTCAGGATCCGATGCTCGAAATCGAAGGGGGGCACCGAGGACACCGGGGCATCGCCGGCCAGTTCCCGCCGGACGAGGAGCGCGACCCCCGAGTAGCCCTTGCCGCCGTGCCATCGGCTCCAGTACCCGTCCACATTCGTCACCCAGACAGGCAGCTGCTCGGGCGCCGCCTTGATTTCCTGCAGGCAGAGCACGTCGGGACGGCGGTCCGTCAGGAACGCCTGGACCTGCTCCTGGCGGGCACGAATGCCGTTGACGTTCCAGGTGGCGACGGTGAATCCCATGCCGGCCGGTGGGTCAGACGCGGAGGTCGTCGGCCTGCCAGTCGGTGACGCGCTTCTTGATGGCGGAGCGGTCGGTGAGGTGCTCGTCCAGCACCGTCCGTGTGAGCGCGGGGAGTTCGGCGTCGCTCGCGAACCGCAGCGCGACGAGCTGGGCCAGGGTCAGCTCGCCAATCCGTGGCTGCAGGTCCGGCGGCAGGAGGTGGGCGAGGCGCACCTGCATCTCGAGGCGGATGATCCGGTCCTGCACGCGCAGCGCGTTGGTCCGGGTGTAGGCCAGTGCCACGACCAGCGCGAACACTGCGAGGAGCGCGGCGAACGCGTCCATCGACGGGGCAGCCAGGAACCGCCCGACGGCGTAGAGCGCCGCGAGGCCGGCGAACAGGGTGCCGGCCGCGTATCCGTTCGGCACACGGCGGACATGGGTCTCGAAGGTCTGCCGGGTCTCGGCTGCTGGCATGGTGTGTCCTCAGGGGGCGGACGCGCGCCCGACGCCAGAGTACTGCAAGTGTAGAATCCTCCCATGCACAATCCGTTCGTGCCCGAGACGCTCGAGGGCTGGGGGCTGCTGCACCTGATGTACCGCGTCCGCTGGGACCGCGTGCGGGCGCTGGATGCCGCGTCTCTCACCCGCATCGCCGCCGAGGCGCGCGCGGCGCTGACCGTGCCCGGAGACGGGCCGACGGCGTTCGTGCAGATGCTCGGCCACAAGGCCGACCTCATGGTGATTGCGTTCCGGCGCACCTTCGAGGGCCTCGGCCAGGCGCAGCTGAGCCTCGCGCGCACCGAGCTGCACACGTTGCTCGAGCCCACCGGTTCCTACGTCTCGGTCGTCGAGCTTGGCATGTACGAAATGACGGCCAAGATTCACGAGCAGCTCGGCGCCAGGTTCACCCCCGGCTCCGAGGAGTTCGAGCGGGCCTTCGACGCGGAGATGGAACCCCAGCGGCAGCGCGTCATGTCGCGG
>JAYQOZ010000085.1:0-8416 GCA_038145035.1 Gemmatimonadaceae bacterium
TGCCGCGCCTGCGGGCGGGTGGTCTAGGACATCGGCTGGAGGGCTGACTCGATGTGCAACTTTCTTTCGGTGTTGGTGATGCGGGACGGGTCCGTGCGGCATCACCCCATGCTCGACTCGCATAGCGACCTGATCGCGTACTTCAACATCCCGGACGAGACGAACTACATCCATCGGTTCGCCAAGGCGGAACTGACGCCGGCGGACTGGATGGACGCCTCGACGTGGACGTGGCGCATCGACGAAGGGTCGCGGCCGGACTGGCTGGACGACGTGGAGGGAGCGGCCGAGAAGAAGGCGCGGTCGATTGCGGCGCGGATGATTCTCCGCGAGGACCGCGCCATCCTGGCGGACGGGGCGTGGATCGTGCCGGCCGGTGTGACCGTGCAGCGCGTCATCGGCGGGCGCGTGGTGCGCGTGCGCGGCACGGTGCATGCGGTCTCGTCCGGCGGCGTGGTGCGGGCGGTCGAGTCCGGCGGCACGGTGGAGGCGGTCGTGTCCGGCGGCACGGTGCAGCGGGTCGAGTCCGGCGGCGTGGTGCAGGCGGTCGTGTCCGGCGGCGTGGTGCAGCGGGTCGTGTCCGGCGGCACGGTCAACGGCGAGCGGAAGCAGTAGCGATGTCCCTGCTGCTGATCTGGGGCGTGTCGGTGAGTAAGTGCGCGCTGGCGGCTGTGGCCGTGTGGTGCGCGCTGGAGATGAGGGGCTAGCCATGCACCTTCTCCAGATGCGTCAGGGCGACGGTGTGCTGCTGAATGCGGCGCAACAGGCGCGTCCGCAGGTCGCGGACCCGGCGCTCCAGGGCGAGGTCGTGGCGCAGGGCGTCCGCCAGCCGGTCGATCTCGCCAGCCACATCAGCGCGGGCTTGACCGGCATTGCGCGGCTGGACGACGGGCGGCACGCCTTTGTCTGCACGCGGCACCAGCTCGCGCGGCTGCCGTTCGTGACGGACTGGTGGCTGCTGGACGACTGCACCTGCCGGATCTGTGATGCCGAACGGGAGGCGGGCGAGTCGGGGGAACGGCTGCGGTTCCGAGAGGCGCTGCGTCATGCCTGAGAGGTTGCCACTCATCGGGGCCGTTCGTCAGCCGAACAGACTTCGCGACGTGCGGCCGGCGATGGCGAAGGCGGATCTGAACTTTCTTCGCAATCGCGAGATTCAGGCGCAAATAGGCGCGGCGCTCGGGAAGGCGATTGCGGTCGCGGGCCTGACGCGGAAAGAGGCGGCGGGGCTGATGGACATGCCGGAGTCGCAATTATCGGACCAGATCGCGGGCCGGGCATCGGCACACATCCAGACCGCGCGGGTGATGGCGGTCGAAGCGTTGCGGATGCCGTTCGTGGTGGCGCTGGCGGAGTGGGCGGGGGCGAACGTCCGGACGGTCATTGAAGCAGAGCGGAGGACGGCATGAGCGGATCGGAGCGGGTCGCCGTGGGCTGTCTCGGGTTCATGGCGCTGGCGTGCGGGGTCGCGGTGGCCAAGGTGGTCGGGGTCGTGGCGATGGTGGCGTCGGCGGTGGCGGCGTTTCTCTGTGGCATCGGCATGGTCCTGGTGGTGGGGGCCGCGCTGTTGCGGGCGGAGCCGCAGGACTGGCTCGGGGAGAACGGGTCGGAGCCGCGGCGATGACGGGCCTGTCCGTCTCGGCTGGCTGGCTGCGGTCCCATGCGCGTGCGGCGCGGGTGGAGTTTGACGGCCCGGCATGGGTGTGGCCGGATGCGGTGTGCGTGAAGCACCCCTATCCGTCCGCCCATGCAGCGAGGGTGGCGCACCGGCGGGCGGGCTTTCGAGTGCGGACCTACTGGTGCGAGACGTGCCAGGCGGTCCATGTGGCGAACGCGGAGAAGCGGTAGGAGGGACCGTGCGGACATCAGAGCAGATCAACGAGTTGGCGGCGGCGTGCGCGAAGGCGCAAGGGGCGCTCAGGCCCGCCGTGAAGGACGCCACGAATCCGGCCTTCAGGTCCAAGTATGCGGACTTCGCGTCCATCGCGGACGCGGCGAAGGTCTACGCGGCGCATGGGATCGCAGTGTTTCAGGACGTGACCAGCGAGACGGAGGCCGGGATCGGCGTGACGACGCGGCTGGTGCATACCTCCGGGCAATGGCTGGAGTGCGGCCCGCTGGTGGTGCCGCTCGGAAAGCGGGACGCTCATGGCGTCGGGTCGGCCACGACCTATGCCAAGCGGTATGCCCTTGCTGGGGCGCTGCTGATTGCCTCAGACGAGGACGACGACGGCAACGCGGCGGTGGCGGGCGGGTCCAAGGCGGCGACGGCGCCGGCGGGGTATGCCGACTGGCTGATGGACTTTGAAGCGACGGCCGCTGACGGCCTCTCGGCGCTCTCGGCGGCGTTTCGCGATGCGCCAGAAGCGTTCCGGGCGCACTACTCGTCAACGGTCCCCGCGAAGCAGCGGGAGGCGCTGAAGGCCAAGGCGCGGGCGGTGGCCGCGTGACGATTCACCAGATGCCGCAAAGGTCTAGTGAGTGGTACGCCGTCAGGGCTGGCCGGTTGACGGCCTCGGAGGCGCACATCCCCGGCATGAGCGGCAAGAAGAAGGGCGAGGAATCGACCACGCGCCGTGATCTGCGGACGCGGCTGGCGCTGGAGCGGCTGACCGGACAGCCCCAGGGCGAGGCGTGGAGTAACGCCGACACCGAGCGCGGGATCGCGCTGGAGGCCGAGGCGCTGGCGGCCTACGAGGGCCGGAGCGGGCACCTGCTGTCGGCGGTCGGGTTCGTGTCGGCCGAGGACATCGGGTGCAGCCCTGACGGGGCGCTGGTGGACTTCGACCAGCAGATCCTCGGCGGCGTGGACGTGAAGTGCCCACGGGCCGCCAACCATCTGGCCTACCTCGAAAATCCCGCCTCGCTGGTCGCGGCCTACGAGGCGCAGATGGCGCACACGCTGCTGGTCACGGGTGCGCCGTGGTGGGACCTGGCGTCCTACTGCCCGGCGTTCCGGGGGCTGGGGTCATCGGAGTTGCTGGTGGTGCGCGTGGTCCCGTCGGGGCCGGTTGAGGTGGGGGCGAACCTGTCGGCGGACTACCTGACGACGGTGCAAGCGGTGGATGTGGCGGCGCATGAGCTGGTCGTGCGCCAGTTTCTGCTGGCGGTGGAGGACACCGTGACGGCAATCCGGCAGACGGCCGGGATGGAGGCAGCGTGAGCGACAAGGTGTATCTCAAGTGTTCGGCCAAGGCGCGGGACACGCGCTACGGGCAGATCGTCAACATCGGTGTCAAGGCGGACGATTTGATCGCGTTCGCCACCCAGCACAAGAACGCGCGGGGCTACGTGAACCTCACGCTGAGCCAGCGCAGGGAGCCGGGACAGTACGGCGACACGCACAGTGTCACCCTGGACACCTACGAGCCGAAGGCCAAGAGTGACGCCACCGGCTTTGCGGACGACATGGAAGCGGCGGCGCAGGCCATCACGGCCGACGACATCCCGTTCTAGCCATGAGCGACCGCACCGTCCGCGACATCGTCCGACAGGCCCAGCGTGTGCTGGCGCATGGCACCCCGGAACTCGCGGTGGCCCGTGACCTCTACGCGGAACTCACGGCGCTGACCGGGAACTGCCAGGACGAACTGCGGGCGGCGGATGCGGAATACGACGGCCAGTTGTTCCGCGACATCGAGGACTGCGGAGCCGTGGCGAAGGGGACGATCAAGAGCCGCTTATCGCCGCAATGGGCGCGGAAGCGGGAAGCCGAGGACGTGCTGGCGTTGAACGAGCGGATGGTGAAAACGCTCGACCGGCTGGTGTTCTCGATGGGCATGGAACTGAAGCACGCACCCTAGGAGGCGGTATGGCAGTGGCATGGTGGGCGGAACCGGACGTGCAGGCGGATCGCGCGGCGTTCCACGTCGCGAACATGGCGGAATGGGAGCGGCACATGCGCTGGACGAAGCCGTTGCGGATGACGGCGCAGGACGTGCGCGGCCCCAAGCGCAAGTTTGAGCAGGGGTCTACGCTGATCGTGCGGACGCGGCTCGACGATGGCCCGGAGGCGGCGTAGGTGCCAGCCGTCCCCAAACCCGAACCCCGCGCCCGCGTCAAGGCCCGCCGGAAGCGCCAGCAGGCGCTCGCTGACAGGCGCGTGTATCAAGCGGTGACGGATCGCGACGGCGGCAAGTGCCGGGTGTGTGGGTGGGGCGGAATGCTTATGCACCGGCATCACCTGGTTTACCGCAGTCAGGGCGGGGAGACGTCGCGGCGGAATGTCGCGCTCGTGTGTATGAAGTGCCACGACGCAATCCATGCCGGTCGCATCCATCTGTCGGGGGATGCCGATGGCGTGTTGGACATCAGGAGGGCGGCATGAGCTTGTCCCACATCGAGCGCACGCGCCTCAACGCGCAGTGCCAGACCATGCTGGCGCGACTCCGGCAGGGCCGTGTCAGTAACCGGGAACTCGCCGGCATCGCCTGCAAATACACCTCGCGGATCAGCGACCTGCGGGCGGCGGGCTATGACGTGGCGCTGGTGGAGAAGAACCGCGCGACGGGCCTGACGTGGTACGAGCTGCGCCCGGCCGTGGCGGAGCAGTTGCCGCTCCTGGGGGCCGCGTGATCGCGTTCGACCGCCAGTGCCAGGCGCTGGGCCTGCCCGTGCCCGTCGCGGAATACCGCTTTGCGGCCCCTCGGCGCTGGCGGCTGGATTGGGCGTGGGTCGAGCCGCGCGTGGCGCTGGAGGTTGAGGGCGGCGTGTGGACACGCGGTCGGCATACACGCGGGGTGGGCTTTCTGAAGGACATCGAGAAGTACAACACGCTCGCCGCGATGGGCTGGCGGTTGATCCGTGTGACGCCGGCACAGATCACGAACGGGGAGGCGGCGGTGTGGGCCGCGAAGGTGTTGCTCCCCCTGGAGCAGCGCGCATGAGCCTTGATGACGCCTACCAGGCGGCGGGTGCGGTGGAGTCGGCCTTAACGGTGGCGGTGTGGGCGCTGTCGTTCTGCGCGGTGGGGCTGGTGTGTCTCGGGCTGATCGGGCTGCGCTGGTGGGTCAAGGCGCTGTCCGGGGAGGCCGCGTGGGGCGGCTCCACGACGGAAGCGCGGCGCGAGGCGGAGGGACTGTGACGCCGTATTACGAGGATGACGCCGTGGCGATCTACCACGGGGATTGTCGGGATGTGCTGCCTGAGGTTGGTTCCGTAGACGTGCTGCTGACAGACCCTCCCTATGGGGTGCTATCTGAAAATGGGTCGGCGGCAACGCGGAGGAGTGGTGGCAATAGGGACAACGGCCGCGTTGAGTGGGACGTTGCCCCCGATGGCCCGTTCATCGAACTACTGCTGTCAGTAGCTCCGGTCCTCATGATCTTGGGCGGTTGTCATCTGGCGCTTCCTCCGACGGTCGGCTATCTCGTCTGGGACAAACAGATCGACGGGCTGAACTTCGGAGAGGTCGAATACTGCTGGACCAACCAGAGATTCGCCCCGCGCGTGTTCCGGTATAGAGCAGTAGGCGTAGACGGCGGAAAGGTCCACCCCACGCAGAAGCCCGAGGCGCTGATGTTGTGGTGCCTATCGCGATTCGCGGACGCTGGGGTGGTACTCGACCCCTTCATGGGTAGCGGTACCACCCTCGTCGCCGCCAAGCGGCTCGGCCGCAAAGCTATCGGCATCGAACGCGAGGAGAAGTATTGCGAGATCGCGGCCAAGCGTCTCGCGCAGGGCGCGCTGGATCTGTTCGGGCCAGCCGCATGAGCTACGACGCCCACCAGCGGGAAGCGGCGCTGACGCGCTGCGCGTCCTGCGGGCGGTCCTGGTATGTGACGCGCTACGCGGGCGGGCCGTATGTCTGCGTGGCGTGTCGGCGGTTGCGGGCCATTGTGGGGCTGTCTGAGCCTACCCCGGCGGACAGTCGCGGTGCGGGAGCGCCGCCCCGCACATTTTCTAGGGAGAAGTGATGCGCGAGCGCGGAGGGGACGTGGTAGAATCGGAAAACGGGACACCGGAGCGCGTCAACGCCCCGGAGCCCCTGACCAACCAGCTCGACCTCAGTAAGGGAGGTTTCGCCGTGCCGGCTAAGGGTAAGTCTAGCAAATCTCCCGCGTTCCAGTTCTACCCAAGCGATTTTCTTAGCGACCACAACCAGATCGTGATGACGGCCGAGGAGGCTGGCATCTACATCCGGCTGATGGCCCACTCCTGGAAGCACCCGCTCACGAATGACATGGGCAAACTGGCGAAGTTAGCCGGGGTGACGCCGGAGGCGATGAGTACGGCGTGGTTGGTCGTGAGTACGTGCTTTGAGCAGCGGTCGTCTGGCGACTGGATTCACCCTCGACTTGAGAGAGAGCGCCGGAAGCAACGGCTGCACTCACGGAAACAGACAGAAAACGGCCTAAAAGGCGGCCGTCCCGTTGAGGGCGTTGGCGACGTACTCAAAACCCACTCAAAAGCCAACCAGAACCCAAACAAAAGCTTTTCTTCTTCATCTTCTATTTCTTCTTCTAAACAGTACGTACTCAGCGCGTTCGATCAGTTCTGGGCGCTCTATCCGAAGCGAATCAGCAAGGCTCACGCCTTGAAGGCATGGCTCAAGATCGCCCCCGATGAGTCGCTTGTCGCAGCCATCCTTAGCGCGCTTGCCGTGCAGCGACGTTCCGATAACTGGTCGAAGGACAACGGCAAGTTCATCCCGTACCCGGCGACGTGGCTTAACGGCCGGCGCTGGGAGGATGAGATCACCGCCCCGGCCACCTACGAAGGCCCCTCGGCGGAAATGCGCCGCACCCGCGAGAAATACGCGGACATGCGCGTCACGCCGATTCGACCGAGCGAGGTGGCCTGATGCCTTACCCGGAGGCCGATCGGCCGCTCCCGGCCAACCTGGACGCCGAGCGGGCCATTCTGGGCGCGGTCATTGTCCGCAATTCGACGCTGGACACGCTGGTCGACCGGATGACACCGGATGTGTTTACCCGCGACGGCCACCGGCGGATCTTCGCGGCGATGCTGAAACTGCACGCGAAGGGCGTGGTGGTGGACTACGTCACGCTGATCGACGCGCTGACGCAATCCAGAGAATTGGAGGCGGTCGGCGGGGCACCCACGGTGACACGGCTAGGGGACGGGGTGCCGTTGTCGATCAACGTGGGGCACTACGTCGACATCGTGACCCGGACCGCCGCGAAGCGGCAAATCATCGAACTAGCCGGCGAATTACTGGCGGATGCGTGGGCGGACGAGGCGGATACCGCGAGCCTGATCGAGTCCGCCGAACAGGCGCTCCTAGCGGTGTCTGCGAAGCATGTGCCGGGGGATCTGGTGGCCGCGCAGGACTTGGCGCAGGGCATCGTCCCGGTGATTGAGTCTCTGATCGAAACCAAGCGCCCGGTCACGGGGATTGCCTCGGGGATCGGGGATCTGGACGGCTACACGCGAGGGTTTCAGCCGGGGGCGCTGATTGTCGTCGCGGGACGGCCAGGATCGGGGAAGTCGTCGATCGCGCTCCAGATCGCGCTGGACGTCGCGGCCGATGGGCCGGTGGCGTTTTTCAGTGTGGAGATGGGAGCGCAGGAGCAGACCTTCCGGGCGTTGTCGGTACTGGGGCGGTTGGATGGGCACCGACTCCAGAGCGGGTTCTTGAATCAGGCCGAACAGACGCAGTTGGGGACCGCGCTGGACGTGTTTGGGAACCGCCAGTTCTGGCTGGATGACACCGGGACGATCAGCCCGATGCAGATCCGCTCCCGCTGCCGGCGGCTGAAGGCCCGCCACGGGTTGCGGCTGGTGATCGTGGACTATCTCCAGTTACTCCAGCATCCTCGAGCCGAGAGCCGCGAGCAGCAAGTGGCGTCGACCACGCGCATGTTGAAACAGGTGGCGCGCGAGTTGGGCGTGCCGATCATGATCCTGTCGCAATTGTCCCGCAAGGTGGAGGACCGCAAGGGGAAGCGGCCGACGCTGGCGGACTTGCGGGAATCTGGCGCGATCGAGCAGGACGCTGACCTGGTGCTGTTGATTTACCGACCGGACGCGGAGGATGCCGGCGTGGGGACGACCCAGCCACCCACGGAGTTGATCATCGCGAAACAACGGAACGGCCCACTGGCGAGTATCGAACTCGGGTGGATGGGGGAGCAGTTCCGGTTTGTCGAACTGACACGGAGGACAGCATGAGCGCTGAGCAGAGATTGCGGATTGCGCTGGACAACGTGGAACGACTGGATCGGCTGATTCAGAGTTACACGGACGGTTTCAAGCGCTACCGCGCAGAGCGGAGAGTGGCGCTGAAAGAGTTACAGGCGGCGCGTGACGCGGCGATGCAGACCGAGAAGGGACGGGCGGCATGACGGACGCGAGACGGCAGGCGCGGCAGGAGAAGTGGCGATGAGGAATTGGACGCCCAGAAAACGAGATCCTCGCCCAAACGGCGATCGTGAGTGCTACTGGTGTGGGGTGA
>JAYQOZ010000086.1:0-6037 GCA_038145035.1 Gemmatimonadaceae bacterium
TCGCTGGCCCAGGCGACCTGACGTCGGCGTCGCCCCTGTCCCCGGCGGCGCCGGCGCGCGCGATCGACACCCCGCCTCCGCGACGCTGACATCCCCGGGGCGCCGCCGCGCCCCGTCTCCGCCGCAGCCCGCACACGCAATGCCGCGTGTCCGCCCCTGACGGCGACGCTTCATTCACCGGGATGCTTCATCAATGCGTATCGCAATCATTGGCCTGGCCCTCGCGCTGAGCGCGCGTGCCGCCGTTGGCCAGACGGACTTCTACAACACCGACCGCGGCCGACCGCTCGCGGTCGAGGACGCCACGGTCATCGAGCGTCGTGCGATCGAACTGCAGGCCGTGCCGCTGCGGATCGAGCGGCTGGCCCCCGGCATCGCGGCCTGGGGCGTCGCGCCCGAACTCGCGTTCGGCCTGCTGCCGCGCACACAGCTGGAGTTCTCGGTGCCGCTTCGATTCACCGAGGACGCGCTCAACAACCGCCGCGTCGCGGGCGCCGCTGGCGTCGAGATCGAGATGCTGCACCAGCTAAACACGGAGACCCAGCTGCTGCCGGCCCTGGCGGTCGGCGCGGGCCTGCATCTGCCAGCGGGGCCCTTCGCGCCGGCGCGCACGCTGGCGTCCGTGCGTGCCCTGGGCACGCGCACGCTCACCTGGGGTCGCGTGCACCTGAACGCGAGCTACACGCCGGGCGACGCACTCGCGCCTGCTGACGAGGGCGCCGACGAGTCACGGTGGATGGCGGGCCTCGCGATGGATCACACCTTCCCGCTGCACCAGACGCTGATCGGCTTCGACGTCACGGCGCAGGAGTCGCTGCTCGATGACGGTGAGGTGGAGTGGCGGGCGGGCCTCGGCCTGCGGCGGCAGATGAGCTCCCGCCTGGCCACCGACCTCGGCGTGTTCCGTCGGCTGTCCGCCGGACCGCCGGGCTGGGGCATCACCTTTGGTGGCGCGTATGCCTTCGCCCGTCCGCTGCGCTCCGCCCCGCGGCCCAGCGGCGTGCAGGTGCGGCCCACCGGCTCGCAGTGGAGCACGGTCTATGAGCAGTTCTACCTCCAGGCGCCGCACAACTTCGTGTTCCGGAAGCGCTATCCCGCGGCCGACCGGCTCTTCAACGCCTTCGACTTCGGGCACGCCATCCTGTACGAGACACTGTGGCGCGATCCCGCAGGTGCGGTGCCGACGCTTGAGGCGGCGGTCTACACGCAGCTGACGGAGCGCATCCTCAACTCGCCGCCGCGGCTGCCCGCCGTGGAGGACGCCATCGAGCCGCTGTACACGCGGCTTGCCCCGGAGGCGAAGGCGATGTTCGAGTGGGCACACCTGCTGCACCGCCAGGTCTACGACGTGCTGGCGGACGAGCGTCTGTCGCCGGAGGACAAGGACCGCGAGATGGCCCGGCTCGAGGCCTATTACTTCACCCGGCGCGACCTCGCCTTCAGCCGCCAGCCCAAGACGATGGCCCTGATGCAGGAGCAGCCGTACTCGCTCGCCTTCCGCGAGAACTTCCCGAAGTTCAACGGGCTGATCTGGGCCTACCACTGGCTGCAGGTCGGCCTCTACGAGCCGCTGATGATCGGGCAGTCGGTGGCGGAGCGGCAGGCCGGTGTGGCGGCGACGGTCGCGCGCTTCCGCCAGATGACGCTGGACGGGCCGAACAACTATCCGCATGTGATGCCGATGACGGCGGCCGTGGCCCCGGAGTTCGCCAGGCGCTATCCGACCATCTCCATCGTGTTCGACAACCTGCACTCGATGCACGATGTCATCAGCGACATCCTCGCGAACCCGAACGTGCCGCGGCATGCCAAGCGCGCCGAGATCCTGAAGGCGGCGAGTGCATACCGCGACGACAGCACCGAAGTGATGTCGGTGGAGGGCTGGCGCCGCATGACCGAGATGATGGGCGTGCACAACATGGGTGGCGTCGCAGTGGGCTTCCTGCCGGCACTACCGACCCCCACCGTGCCGCGCGGCTTCGTCATGAAGCACGACAAGGACGGCAACATGATCGGGGGGCACGACCACCACTAGGCCGGGCGTCAGTACTCCGTGAAGTAGCGCTGGACCTCGCGTGGATCGCGGGTCTGCGTGAGGATGAGCATCAGCAGGATGCGGGCCTTCTGCGGCGTCAGGTGCTGCGCGTTCACCATCGGTGGCGAGCGCAGCTCCTCGACGCGCGCGGAGTCCTCGGCGGTCACGGGCGCGGGCAGGCGTCGCTCCGCTCCCTCCGGAGGCTGCCCGGTGCCGCTCACGTTGTCGCCGGAGGGAAAGGCCGCGACCACGACCACGCCGTCGCGGCGCAGCTGGCGGTAGGCCCGGGACTCCGCCCGCGTGAATCCGGTGGTGGCCACCACCACGCCAGCGGGCTGCGTGGCGAAGGCCGGGCCGTTTCCGCCCGGATAGGAGAAGGTCAGCGCGACCTCGGGGAGGGAGTCGACGCGCCGCAGGTCAAACTCCGAGCGCGCGCCGTGCCGTCGAGTCGGAGCGAAGAAGAATGTCGGCCCGTCGCTGGCGACCACGCCGAGCGTTCCCATGTCCCCAGGGGCGAAACCGCCCACGCGCTGGTAGTGCTTGCGCACCTCGCGCGCCGACATGATACGGTCGTCCATGACCACGAGCACGCCCTTGCCGACCGCGTCCTCGGACACCGCGGTCCGGACTGCCGCCAGCAGATTGATGGGGCCGTCGGGGCTGATGCCGGTGGCCGGACGCTGGGCCCCCACCATCACCACCGGACGTTCGCTGCGTACGGTCAGGTACAGGAAGAACCCCGTCTCCTCGAGGCGATCGGTGCCGTGCGTGACCACGACACCCTTCAAGAGGGGGTCCGCCGCAAACGCCGCATCGATGCGGCGCGACAGCCCCATCCACTGCTCCGGGGTGATGAGCGGGCTGGCCACGTTCGAGAACTGCTCGACCCGCACCTCCGCAAAGCGCGCCAGTTCGGGCACCGAGGCCACGATCTGCTCGGCGGTCAGGGTGCCGGCGCGGTAGGCGCCGAGCGTGCCGGGGGCGTTCTGGACGCCGGCGATGGTGCCACCGGTGGCCATCAGCAGCACACGCGGCTTGGCAGCGGAGTCCGCAGCCGCCTGCGCCTGCAGGGGGGTGCCGGGCGCAGTCGAGAGCCAGGCGCTGCCGACGACAAGGAGAAGGGCGCGCGACGACAAGGAACGGCTGGCGCTCAATGCAGTGTCCGGGTGGAGGTTATTTGTGGGGGACCGCAGACGGTCGGGGGCAACCTACCCCCGCCTAGGGTCCGCCGGCGAATCCCGGCGTAGGGGATTCCCTTAATGAAAATCCGCAGCAGCCTTATGGTAGGCAACCCGCCGCGAAGAGAGACTGATGACCATGACCGACGACCTCATTCGCGTCATCCTTGCCGACGACCACAGTGTCGTCCGAGCCGGCCTGAAGGCCGTCCTGGGCGCCGCGAAGGATTTGCACGTCGTCGGGGAAGCCAGCAGCGGCCCCGAGGCGGTCGCGATGGCAGAACGCCTCAAGCCTCACGTCGTGATCATGGATCTCTCGATTGGCGAGGTGGACGGCGGCGAGGCCACGAAGATGCTGATCGAGAAGGGAATCCCGTCAAAGGTGCTGATTCTCACGATGCACCCCGAGGAGGAGTACCTGGTGCCGATGCTGGAGGCGGGAGCCAGCGGGTTCCTGCCGAAGACCGCCGCGGACAAGGAGCTGCTGGACGCGGTGCGCACGGTCGCGCGTGGCGAGGTCTACGTGCGCGCGGAGGCCGCCCGCATCCTCGCCAAGGGCTACCAGCGCAAGGATCCCATGCACGAGGATCGGACCCGCTACGAGCGCCTCACCGAGCGCGAGCGCGACGTCCTGCGGCTCACGGCCCAGGGCTACAGTGCGCCGGAGATCGGCGAGCGCCTGTTCATCTCGCCCAAGACCGTGGACACCTATAAGCAGCGGATCCAGGACAAGCTGGGCCTGAGCCACCGACACGAGTACGTACAGTTCGCGCTCCGGCTCGGGCTGCTGCACGCCTAGCCCGTAGCGTCCACGCCCCCCGGACCACGTCCGCGCCGACTCCCCCCGGCGGGGACGTGTCCGCATATTGCCCCGGATGGCTTCCTCTGAGTCGAAGATCCGTGGTGTGGTCGGTGTGGGCGTGCTCGCCCTGCTGGTGGTCGGCAGCGTGGCCATCGGCGCCACGCGGCGCGCCGCCGCCGGCGGCCTCAACGACCCGGCGCTGAACCTCGCCCAGGCCCTGGTGGTCATCCTGCTTGTGCTGGCCGTGGTGCTGTCCTGGTTCGCCTACGCCAGTCTGCACGACGACCTCGTGCAGCGGCAGCAGGTGGAAGCGGCCCTCCGCGCCTCCGAGGCCAAGTTCGCGGGCATCCTCGACATTGCCGCCGACGCGGTGATCTCGGTGGACGAGCAGCAGCGCATCCTGCATTACAACTCGGGCGCCGAACGGATCTTCGGGTGGACCGCCGGCGAGATCATCGGCCGCGAACTCAGCATCCTGTTGCCGGAGCGCTTTCGCGCGGCGCACGGGGCGCACCTCGAACGCTTCGGCGCATCGGCCGACTCCGCCCGCGTCATGGGCGCGCGTCGCGAGATTTCCGGCCTGCGTCGCGACGGCCGCGAGTTTCCCGCCGAGGCCTCCATCTCCAAGCTCACGCTGGCCGGTGGCGAGCGCCTCTACACGGTGCTGCTCCGCGACATCAGTGAACGCCGCCGGCAGGATGAGGCGCGGCGTCGGCTCACCAACGCGATGGCGGTGCTGGGCGAGACCCTGGAGGTCGTGGCCACGGAGCAGTCCATCGTCCAGCTGGCGGTGCCCTGGCTCGGCGACGGGGCGATCCTCGACGTGATGACGGGAGCGGACACGCTGCGCCGCGTGCCGGCGCGGCCCGCGGAGGACGCCACGCTGGCCGCGGCGCTGGCGCGGGTGGCCGAGCGCGTCCTGAACCTCGACTCACCGTCGCGCGTGGTGGATGTGCTGCGGCACGGCACGCCAGAACTCGTCGCGACCGTCGACGACGAGTGGCTGGAGGCGCACGCCAGCGACGCCGATGAGCTCGAGCGGTCCCGGGCCCTCGGGATGCGCAGCCTGTTGATGCTGCCGCTGATCGCCCGTGAGCACGTGCTCGGCGTGCTCACGGTCTTTCGGAGCACCAATACGCAGCCGTTCACGGAGCAGGAGCGGGCCATCGCCGCCCAGCTTGCCGAGCGCGCCGCCTTCGCCCTCGACAACGCGCGACTCTACGAGACCGCGCAGCAGGCCACGATCGCCCGTGACCACGCCCTCGGCGTGGTGTCGCACGACCTGCGGAACCCGATCTCGGCCATCGGCATGTGCGCCCGTGCGCTGATGACCGCGACGGCGGACGGCGACGAGGAGCGCCAAGGTCTGGTGCGCACCATCATCGACTCGACGGACCTCACGCAGCGGATGATCCGGGATCTGCTCGACGTCGCGAGCATCGAGGTGGGGCGGCTGAGCGTGGAGCGTCGGCACGTGCGCGTGGCCACGGTGATGGAGCGGGCACACGAGCTCTTCCGGCGCGATGCCGACGAGCGCGACGTGTCGCTCTCGTTTGCCGAGACGGGGAGCCTCCCGCCCGTCAGCGGCGACGAGGTGCGGCTGGTGCAGGTGCTGGCCAACCTGCTCGGGAACGCGCTGCGCTTCAGCGAGCGCGGCGGTGCCGTTGCGGTGGCGGCGCAGCTGTGCGAGCACGGGGTCGAGTTCTCCGTGAGCGACAACGGGCCCGGGATTCCGGAGGTCGAACTGAGCCGGATCTTCGAGCGCTACTGGACCGTGCGGCGCAATGCGCCGAAGGGCGGCACGGGGCTTGGGCTCGCGATCGCCCGCGGCATCGTGGAGGCGCACGGGGGCCGGCTCTGGGCGGAGAGCAGCGTCGGGGCGGGGAGCACGTTCCGGTTTACCGTGCCGGTCGCGTAAGCCGCCCCGGGGGCGCGGGGGGCGGGGCGCGGGGGGGGCGGGGGGGCCCGCCGGGTGGTGGGCGCGGGCGCCGGGGGGGCGGGGGGGCGGCCCCGGGGGGGGCG
>JAYQOZ010000086.1:6047-8391 GCA_038145035.1 Gemmatimonadaceae bacterium
GCGTTTCGTCGCCGAGGCGACGGTCGTCAGGCGGAAGCGCGCGAGTGCAGGCAAAGCCTCGCGCGGGGGTGGCATGACCGCCCGATCGTCCGGATATTACGCGGTCCCTGCGGCAGTGGTGCCGACGGGACGGCTCGCTTCTTGCCGATTCTGCCCGCCATGACGACGCCTGTTCGCCTGACGCCATTCCTGCTTGCATTCGCTGTCGCCGCCTGCGGCCGCTCGGGACTGCTCCCGCGCACGCTGCCGTCGCCGGCGGAGGCCGCGACGCCCGGCGGGCCTGCCTTCGCGGAAGTTCCCACCGAGTTCGACGGGGAGACGGCGTCGGCGGACGATACGGGGCCCAGTGACGACGCGCCCGTCGAGCCCGCGGCTCCGTCCACCGACGCGCCGCCCCCCGCCTGGGACATCGATGTGGCACCGTACGAGTCACACGAGCGCGTCGAGTATTTCGTGCAGCGCTTCAGCGGGGCGATGCGGCCGACCTTCGAGATCGCGCTGGAACGGCAGTCTCGCTACGCGCCGATGATCCACGAGAAGCTGCGCGCCGGCGGCCTGCCCGAGGACATGATCTTCCTCCCGCTGATCGAGAGCTGGTACGATCCGCACGCGTACTCCGCCGCGGCCGCGGTGGGGATGTGGCAGTTCATGACGCGCACGGCCAAGGGTGTGGGCCTGCGCGTGGACTGGTGGGTGGACCAGCGTCGTGACCCGGTGGCCGCCACCGACGGCGCGGTGCGCTACCTCAACCAGCTCCACGACAACTTCGGCTCCATCTACCTGGCGTCGGCGGCCTACAATGGCGGTCCGGGGCGGATCTCCCGCGGGCTCGAGTCCAACGCCGCGGCGCTCGAGGGCGCGGCCGGCGACGAACTCTTCTTCGCGCTGTCGGACAACACGAAGGCCCTGCGGGCCGAGACACGCGATTACGTGCCGAAGCTCATCGCGGCGGCGCTGGTGGGCAAGGATCCGTTGCGCTACGGCGTCGAGGTGCGAAGGATCGAGCCCTTCACCTGGGACAGCGTCGAGGTGGCGGCCAATACGCCGCTGGCGGCCGTGGCGAAGGCGTTGGATGTCCCGCTCGACACCCTGCGCGACTACAACCCGCATATCCTGCGCGGCATGACGCCGCCTTCGGGCGAGGCACTGTGGCTGCGCGTGCCGGTGGGCAGTGCGGAAGGCTACGGGGAGGCGTTTGCCGCACTGCCCGAGGCGGAACGCGCGGCCACCAAGCGCGTGGTGACGCGCGAGGGTGACTACATCACGAAGATCGCGCGCGCCAACGGCCTCACGGCGCGCGAGCTGAACTGGTACAACCCGCAGGCGACCCGGCTCTCCAACGGAAACCTGCACGCCGGCCAGCGCATCCTGGTGCCGCGGCGTGACGTGGTCGCCGCGGCGCGCGCCTTCGCGAAACCGCGCATCGAGCGCTACGGCGCCTCGAGCCGCTACGTGGTGCGCGCGGGGATAATCTCAGCATCATTGCGCGCAAGCACGGCACCACGATCGCACGGCTGCGGCAGCTGAACCGCCTGCGCAGCGATGTCATCCGCCCCGGCCAGCGCCTGCGCACCCGCTGAGCCGCCGGCTCAGCCGAGCGACTTCCGCTTCTCGACGAGGCGGACCCCGCCAATGGTCATTCGCGAGTCTACGGCCTTGGCCATGTCGTAGACGGTCAGCAGGGCGACGGAGACGGCCGTCAGCGCCTCCATCTCCACGCCCGTCGGGCCCACCGTGCGCACCGCGGCCTCGCAGCGCACGCCCGGCAACGCCACGTCCAGCGTGAGGCGGACCTGGACGTCGTGCAGCGTGAGCGGATGGCAGAGCGGGATCAGCTCCGCGGTGCGCTTGGCCGCCATCACACCGGCGATGCGCGCGGTGCCGAGCACGTCGCCCTTGGGCAGCTGCGCATCGCGCACGGCGGCGAATGCCTCCTCGCTCATCGTGATCTCGCCGGAGGCGCGGGCCAGCCGCGCCACGGGCGGCTTGTGGCTCACGTCAACCATCGACGCCTCGCCGCTGCCGGAGATATGCGAAAGCTTGCGGTCGGACATCAGGACACTCCGGCGAAGGTCTCGAGCAACTGCGCGGTGACGAGCTGCGGATTGGCGTTGCCGGCGGCGGCCCGCTTGGCATCCTCGATGGCGGGCATCAGCTTCGCGGCGCGCCGCGCCGCGGTCTCGTCGCCCTGCTCGGCAGCGCTGCGCACGCGCTCGTGCACGAGCACGCTTAGGGCCTCGAGCACGTCGGTGAAGGCGCCGCGGGCCTTGGACGAACCGGCCGTGAACGCGGCGCGCCACCCCCGCGCCCGCCCCCCGTGCGGGGGCGGCGGGGAACGAGCCGG